>NZ_JBEZJP010000315.1:0-9904 GCF_040653175.1 Actinomadura sp. NPDC048032 | reverse complement strand
GCGAGGGCACCACCGACTTCCAGCTCGGGATCATCCCAGTGAGGCGGGGGTCCTCCCCGGCCCTCGCTACCGGGCCGGGACGTGAATGATCAATCCGTCGCCCTGGCCGCCGCCGCCGCACAATGCGGCGGCGCCGGTGCCGCCGCCGCGGCGCTTCAGCTCGTAGGCCAGGTGCAGGAGGATGCGGGCGCCGGACATGCCGACCGGGTGGCCGACCGCGATGGCGCCGCCGTTGACGTTGACCTTCTCGGGGCCGACGCCGAGGTCGCGCATCGACTGGATGCCGACGGAGGCGAACGCCTCGTTGATCTCGATGAGGTCGAGGTCGTCGACGGTGAGGCCCGCCTTGCCGAGGGCGTGCTTGATCGCGTTGGACGGCTGGGACTGCAGCGCGTTGTCCGGGCCCGCGACGTTGCCGTGGGCGCCGATCTCGGCGAGCCAGGTCAGGCCGAGCTCCTCGGCCTTGGCCCTGGACATCACCACGACCGCCGCGGCGCCGTCGGAGATCTGCGAGGACGAGCCGGCGGTGATCGTCCCCTCCTTGCTGAACGCCGGGCGCAGCCGGGCCAGGCCCTCGGCCGTGGTGTCGCCGCGCACGCCCTCGTCGGCGGAGAACACCACGGGCTCGCCGCGCCGCTGCGGGATCTCGACCGGGGCGATCTCCTCGTCGAACACGCCGTTCTTGATCGCCTCGGCGGCGCGCTGGTGGGAGCGGGCGGAGAACTCGTCCTGCTCCTCCCGGGAGATGCCGAGCCTCGCGTTGTGCCGCTCGGTGGACTCGCCCATGGAGACGCCGTCGAAGGCGTCGGTGAGGGCGTCGTAGGCCATGTGGTCGAGGACCTCGACGGAGCCGTACTTGTAGCCGCCGCGCGACTTCGGCAGCAGGTGCGGGGCCTGGGTCATCGACTCCATGCCGCCCGCCACCACGATCTCGAACTCGCCCGCCCGGATGAGCTGGTCGGCCAGCGCGATCGCGTCCAGCCCGGAGAGGCAGACCTTGTTGATCGTGATGGAGGGGACGCTCATCGGGATGCCGGCCTTGACCGCCGCCTGCCGGGACGGGATCTGGCCCGCGCCCGCCTGCAGCACCTGGCCGAGGATCACGTACTGCACCTGGTCGCCGGACACCCCGGCCCGCTCCAGCGCCGCCTTGATCGCGTGCGCCCCGAGGTCGGCCGCGGAGAAGTCCTTCAGCGAGCCCATCAGGCGCCCGATGGGGGTGCGCGCTCCGGCGACGATCACGGACGAGGTGGTCATGTGGGGGCCTCCAGGAAGGTGCTGCGGCGACGTTTGCCACGATACCCACGGGAGCGCCGTTCGGTTCCGTTCGCCCCCGCCTGGCCGTCCGAGGAGGGACAAAGCCCATGCTGACCCGTATCGACCACATCGGCATCGCCTGCCGCGATCTGGACGCGACCGTCGAGTTCTACAAGGCGACCTACGGCTTCACCGACGCGCACTTCGAGGTGAACGAGGAGCAGGGCGTGCGGGAGTGCATGCTCAAGATCAACGACACGGGGGACGGCGCGGCGAGCTACCTGCAGCTCATCGAGCCGATCCGGGAGGACTCGGCCGTCGCCAAGTGGATGGAGAAGAACGGCGAGGGCGTCCACCACATCGCGTTCGGGACGGACGGGACGGTCGCCGACGAGGCCGCCGGGATCGCGGGCAAGGGCGTGCGCGTCCTGTACGACGCGCCGCGCCACGGATCGATGGGTTCCTTGATCAACTTTTTGCACCCCAAGGACTGCCACGGGGTCCTGACGGAGCTGGTGCAGAAGCGCCCGAGCGCCGAATGATCTTGTAACGCGGGCCCCGGCGGGGGTGCGCCAAGATCGTGACGTGTTCGATATCACGGTGACGCAGCGCGCGGCCTGGACCGCCGCTCTGTGACCGTTCGGACACATCTGGTGTATTTGCACCCCCAACACCTGGGCTGCTGCGGGCCGGTCGCATGCCCGAACAAAAAGGACATTCCACGCAGCGCGTCAAGATGAGCCCCCAACACGGCAGTGTCCGGAGTACGCTTCATTCGCCGGAAGAGGTCTGGGGCAAGTGCGTCCGTCATGCCAGGCGATCAACCGGTCCCCGGAACCACCCGTAGCCCCGTCACATCAGGATTGAGCCACATGCAGTCCGACATCGACGCCCAGCTCAGCAACTTCTTTGAAGACACGCCCCCGCGCGAGTTCGACGTGGTGCTTCGCGGCTACGACCGGCACCAGGTCGACGAGCACATCAAGCAGCTCGACAACGAGGTGCGGCAGACCCGCGAGCAGACCCAGGCCCTGCAGCGCGAGCTGTCGGACGCCCACCGGCAGCTGCAGGAGCAGGAACGTCCGACCTACTCCGGCCTCGGCGCCCGCATCGAGCAGCTGCTGCGGCTCGCCGAGGAGCAGGCGACCGAGCTGGTCCAGGCGGCCCGCTCGGAGGCGAACGAGATCAAGGCCGCGGCCAAGGTCGACGCCGCCGAGCAGCGCGCCACCGCCGAGAACGACGCCTCCGAGCTGCGCGCCAACGCCCAGCGCGAGGGCGACGACATGCGGCAGGCCGCCGAGCGCGAGGCCGAGGAGGTGCGCACCTCCGCCCGCCGCGAGGCCGACGAGCTGACCTCCACCACCGAGCGCGAGGTCGCCAAGCTGCGGGCCACCGCCGACCACGAGGTCGCCGAGAAGCGCGCCGCCGCCGAGCGTGAGATCGCCAAGCTCCGCACCACCACCGAGCGCGAGGTGGCGCAGCTGCGCGCGTCCACCAAGCGGGAGCGCGACGAGATCCTCACCACGGCCAAGCGGCAGGCCGACGAGATGCGGGCCCAGGCCCAGCGCATCCTGGAGGAGAGCGAGGCCCAGCGCGCCCAGGCCGAGGCCGAGTTCGAGATCCAGCTCGCCGCCCGCCGCGAGGAGGCCGACCGGCAGGACGCCGAGCGCCACTCCGCCGCCCAGGCCGCGACGCAGAAGCTCGTCGCCGAGGCCGAGCAGCGCGCCGCGTCCGCCGAACAGCGCGCCGCGAAGGCGACGCAGCAGGCCGAGCAGACCCGGCGCGAGGCCGACTCGCACGCCAAGCAGCTGATGGCGAACGCGCGCAAGAACTCCGACAACGTGATCGCCGAGGCCAAGTCGCAGGCCGAGCAGCTGCTCGCCGAGACCAAGTCCGAGGCCGACCGCGTCCGGACGGCGGCGCAGCGCCAGGTCGACGAGCTCACCCGCCAGCGCGACAGCATCACCAGCCACCTCAACCAGCTGCGTCAGCTCATCGGCGGCGTCGCGCCGACGATGAGCCCCGAGCCCGAGCTGGCCGCGCCTCCGGAGAAGCCCGCCATCCCGGCGGCCGAGCCGAAGCCGGCCCCGGCGCAGCAGGCCCAGCCCAAGCAGCAGCCCGCCGCCAAGGCCGCGCCCGCCAAGCCGGCCCAGGCCAAGAAGTCCGACGAGGACGACGAGGACTGGTGGCAGGAGTGACCCCTTAACGGTCGGGCATGACGGAAAGCCTGGAGGCGGTGAAACGCCTCCGGGCTTTCCGTCGTCTCAACCCCGTAGACGCACGACAGAGGAGAGCGGCGTGCCCGACGAGACCCCCCAGCACGACGGCCGCGAGCCCGCCCCCGGCGAGGGACGGTCCGCCACCGGCCGCCGGGTCCCCGCTCCGGCTCCCCCCGCCGACGAGGCGGACCGCGACACCGACACCGGCCCCACCAAGACCGACTCCACCGAAACCGACTCCAGCGAGAACGGCTCCGGCGGCACCGGCTCAAGCGCGACCGGCTCTGCCGAGACCGACTCCAGCACGACCGGCTCCGCTGAGACCGGCTCCGGCACGAGCGGGTCGGGCGGGAGCGGTGACGACGACGGTGTCGCGCCGAGTGGGGCGTTGAGGCCCGAGGAGATCGAGCAGCCCGTGGGAGAACGCGATCCGGCGACCGGCGCTCCGGTCACCCTCCCGGCGGCGCGGTCGGCCGCCGAACCCGTGGCGCCCGAGCCCGGCGCGCCCGACCCGGCGCACGACGTCGAGCAGCGCAAGCGCGAGGCCGGCGTCGACCACCTGTTCCCGTTCGGCAAGCCCGGGCAGCCGCTCGGCCGCGCGCACCCGTTCGTGTTCGGGTTCACGGCGGCGCTCGGCGTCATCACCGCCTGGATGCTGGTGAAGGCCGCGACGAACGCCAAGTCGGTGCTCGTCATGATCGTGGTCGCGATGTTCCTCGCGGTCGGCCTCAACCCGGCGGTGGAGCGGCTGCGCAGGTTCGGCCTGCCCCGCGGCGCCGCGGTCGCGACGGTGTTCCTGATCGTGATCCTGTTCTTCGCCGGGTTCGTCGCCTCCCTCGTCCAGCCGGTGTCCGAGCAGGTCACCGAGCTGCGCCACAACATCCCCGAGTACGTCCAGCAGCTCCAGAACAACAAGACGCTGGCCGACTGGGACAAGCGCTACGGCCTGCTGGAACGCGCCGAGAAGACGGTGAACGGCGACGGCTTCCAGAAGGGCCTCACCGACACCGCCACCGGCATCGGCAAGGTCGCGATCAACGGCATCTTCCAGACGATCACGATCCTGATCCTGACGCTGTACTTCCTCAGCTCGCTGCCGCAGATCAAGACGTTCTTCTACCAGCTGGCCCCGCGCACCCGGCGGGCCCGGGTCGCCCTGCTCGGCGACGAGATCCTCGACCGGATCGGCGGCTACGTCGCCGGCCAGTTCACAATCGCGCTCATCGCGGGCGTGTGCTCGTACATCTTCCTGTCGATCCTCGGGGTGAAGTACGCGCTCGCGCTCGCGCTGATCGTCGCGGTGACCGACCTCGTCCCGCTGATCGGCGCCACGATCGGCGCGGTGATCGTCTCCCTGGTGGCGTTCCTGACCGGGACCACGACCGACCTCATCGTGTGCGCGATCTTCTATGTCGTCTACCAGCAGGTGGAGAACTACCTCGTCTATCCGCGGGTGATGAAGCGGACCGTGGACGTCCAGCCGGCGGTGACGATCGTGGCGGCGCTGGTCGGCGCGGCCCTGCTCGGCGTGGTCGGCGCGCTGCTGGCGATCCCCACGGCGGCCGCGATCTCGCTGCTGATCCGCGAGGTCGTCATGCCGCGCCAGGAGACGCTGTAGGCCGCCGGCCCCGGCGCGCCCGCGCCGGGGTCAGCGGGACGTCCGGGCGAGGGCGGCGGCGAACTCCGCCACGGCCTGGTTGAACAGCTCGGGCTGCTCCACCGCGCACAGGTGCCCGGCGCGCGGGATGACGAGCGTCTCGGCGTTCGGCATCGCCTCGGCCATGGCGCGGGCCTCGTCCTCGGTGGCCAGCGCGTCCTCGTCCCCGATCATGACGAGCGCGGGGGCGCGGAGGCCGCGGAGCGTCTCGGTGGAGTCCGCGCGTCCCGCCATGGCGCGCTGCGCCCACGCGGCGGCGAGCGGCGGCGCCGCCTGGACGAGGCCGCGGACCCGCCCGTAGATCAGCGCCCGCTGCCGGTAGGTGGTGGGGCCGACGAGGCCGGGCAGCACCTCGTCCACGAGGACGCGGGTGCTGCGCTCGGCTTCGAGGGCGGCGGCCTGCCGCAGCCGGTTCTCCCGGACGGGGGCGGTGTCGGCGGTGGCGCGGGTGGCGGCCAGCACGAGGCCGAGGACGAGGTCGGGGTGCCGCCGGCACAGCGCCATCGCCACGTACCCGCCCATGGACAGCCCGCCGACGACGGCCCGCCGGACCCCGAGCGAGCGGCACGCGCGGGCGACGTCGTCGGCCATCGTGTCGACGGACGGCTCGTCGTCGCCCAGCCGGGAGCCGCCGAAACCGCGCAGGTCCGGGGTGATGACCCGGAACCGGCCCGCGAGGCCCTCGCGCTGGGCGAGCCACATCGCCGACGACAGCGGGAAGGCGTGCAGCAGCACGAGCGGTGTGCCGGTCCCGACGTCCCTTGCGTACAGCTGCACCGTCATTGGGCAATGGTCGCCCGCCGGCGCGGCCGGTGGGACGGAGTGGCCGCGATCGGCCGCCCGTGTTTATCTGTCCGTTTCATCCCATTCAGTGGGGAGCGGGTAGGCGGCCGGCGCGACCCGCTTGACGATCTCGTTCAGCACGATCCGGACGTAGGGTTCGCCCACCCAGAGGTGCTTGGCGTTGTCCACCGCGACCACCTCGGCCTGCGGGACGCGCTTGAACCGCTCCCGCGCCTCCGCCGGGCGCAGGTAGTCGTCGAACTCCGGCACCAGCGCCACGAGGGGCCGCCCGTCGGCACCCCACGCGTCGAGGTCGGCGTCGCCGGCCCTCTTCAGCGGAGGCGACAGCAGGATCGCGCCCTCGACCAGCGGGTCCCGTCCCCATCTGAGCGCCAGCTCGGTGCCGAACGACCAGCCGAGCAGCCACGGCCGCGGCAGGTCGTGGTACTCGGTGTACTCCAGCGCCGCCGCCACGTCGAACCGCTCGGTCTCGCCGTCGCCGAACTCGCCCTGGCTCGTGCCGCGCGCCGACGTCGTCCCCCGCGTGTTGAACCGCAGGACGGCGAGGTCGGCGAGCGCGGGCAGCCGGAAGGACGCCTTGCGCAGGACGTGGCTGTCCATCATGCCCTCGGCCGTGGGCAGCGGATGCAGGCAGACCAGCGTCGCGACCGGCGGCCGCTCCGGCGGCAGCGCCAGCTCCCCGACCAGCTCCAGGCCGTCGGACGTGTGCAGCGTGATCTCCTCGCGCCGCGCCGGCAGCACCGAGGCCGCCCTGATCTCCGCCATCGATCCCTCTTCTCTCACTCGGCCGGGCGGCGTCCGCGCTCGGGACGCCGGTCGTCAGTACCGCGGGGCGTTGCGCGACCGCAGCACGCGCGGCGACCGGCGGTTCCGGGCCTGCCAGCAGGGCCGGTGCCAGTGCCGCCGGTCGTCCCCGCCGTCACCCGCCCGCCACGCGACGACATGGCCGACGCCCGGCGGGATCTCCTGGTCGCAGCCCGGGCAGCGGTACGGCTTGGCCGCCCCGGCCCCGGAGACCGACCGGACGATCCACTCGCCGTCCGGCCCCTCCTCGGTCTCCTGAGCCCACGAGGTGCCCCCGCCCCGGGCGGAACGTCCGGATGCGGCACGGCGGTTCTTGCGGGGGCTCATGCCCTAAAGCATATGAACCCGGCCACCCCGGCGGGCCGCCCGCGCGGGGACGGGAGGGCTAGCGCAGGGGCTTCCCGGCCGTCGCGTGCTCCACCAGGAGGGGGGCCGGGGCCAGGGCCGGGTCGCGGGTCTCGGCGTGCAGGGCGCGCAGGACGGTGACGGCGCGGCCGGGGCCGATGCGGTCGAGGTCGGCGATCGGGCCGGTCGGGTAGCCGCAGCCCAGCGTCATCGCGGCGTCGATGGAGTCGGCGTCGGCGTATCCGGCGCCGAGCATGGCGGCCGCGTCGTTCAGGTAGGGCAGGCGCAGGGCGTCCACGATGAACCCGGCGCGGTCGCGGCAGCGCACGACGGTGAGGCCGAGACGCGCGAGGAGGCCGGCGGCGCGGTCGGCGACGTCCGGTGCGGTCGCGACCGTGGCGGACATCTCCGCCAGGGCGCCGGCCGGATCGGGGAGGTGCAGCCCGACGACGTCGGCGGGGCGTCCGGTGGCCATGGCCTGACGGATCGCGGAGCCGTCCACCGAGGTGACGGCGATGACCGTTCCGGGCTTGGCGGCCTGGACGGCGGCGGACAGCAGCGCCCGCGCGGCCTCGGGGTCCTCCGCGGCCTCGACGATCAGATCGCAGCCCGCGAGGTCGGCGGCGGAGTCGCCGACCCGTGCGCCCGCCCAGGCGCACAGCGCGGCAACCGCGTCCGCGAGGGGCCCGACGCCGACGACGCCCACGGTCGGCGCCGCCGCGGCGGACGTCTCCTCCTCGGTCTGGCCTGACTTGTCGTAGGAGTAGAAGCCGCGGCCGGTCTTGCGGCCGAGCAGCCCGGCGGTGACGAGCTCGCGGAGCAGCGGCGAGGCGGCGTGGCGGCGGTCGCGGGACTCGGCGTAGATCGCGTCCAGCACCTCGAGGCAGGTGTCGAGGCCGATCAGGTCCATCAGGGTGAACGGGCCCATCGGCAGCCCGGCGCCCGCCTTCATCGCGGCGTCGATGTCGTCGCGGGTCGCGTGCCCGGTCTCCAGCATGGTCGCGGCCTGGTTCAGGTAGCCGAACAGGAGGCGGTTGGCGACGAACCCGGCCCGGTCCCCGACCGTCACCGGCGTCTTGCCGAGGCCCTCGACCAGCCCGGCGACCCGGGCGACGGCCTCCGGCTCGGTGAGGACGGTCCCGATGACCTCGACGAGCTTCATGACCGGCGCCGGGTTGAAGAAGTGCACCCCGACGATCTTGGTGGGCCGGCCGGTGGTGACCGCGATGTCGGTGACCGACAGGGAGGAGGTGTTGGTGGCGAGGACGGCGTCGTCCCGGCACACGCGGTCGAGCTCGGCGAACACCGTGCGCTTCAGGTCGAGCCGCTCGGGGACGGCCTCGATGACGAGGTCGCAGTCGCCGAGGTCGGCGAAGTCGGTCGACAGCGCGATGCGGCCGAGGATCTCGCGCCGCGCGTCCTCGCTGAGCCTGCCCCGCTTGACGGCCCGTCCGGTCGAGGACTCCAGGTTGCCGCGCCCGCGCTCCAGCGCCTCCCGGTTCACCTCGATGCCGACGACCGCGAGGCCGCCCCGCGCCAGCACCTCGGCGATGCCCGCGCCCATCGTGCCCAGTCCGACGACCCCGACCCTGCTGAACGAACCACCAGTCATGGACCGCAGTCTTGCAGAGCGGTCGCCCGTCCCCCATGGCGGGTACGACGGGGACGTGCGCCTCGGAATCTTCCTCCTCGCCGCCCGTTTCCCCGGCCAGGACGACGCCGCAGCCCTGTCCCGCACCGTCGAGGCCGCCCTCGCGGCCGAGCGCGCCGGGTTCGACGACGTGTGGCTCGCCGAGCACCACTTCATGTCGTACGGGGTGGTGCCGTCCGCGACCGTGCTGGCCGGACATCTGCTGGCCGCCACCACGCGGGTCGGCGTCGGGACGGCGGTGAGCGTGCTGTCCACCCAGCATCCGGTGGCGCTGGCCGAGCAGTCCGCGATGCTGGCGCTGCTGTCCGGCGGCCGTTTCCGGCTGGGGGTCGGGCGCGGCGGACCGTGGCGCGACCTGGAGGTGTTCGGCACGGGCCTCCCCCGCTACGAGCACGGCTTCGCCGAATCCCTCGACCTCCTCCTGGCGTGGCTGCGTTCCGACCGTCTCGGCTGGTCGGGCGAGCACTTCGCCTTCCGCGAGGTGCCGGTCGTCCCGCGGGCGCCGGTCCCGCCGCCGGTGACGGTCGCCTGCACGTCCCCCGCGACCGAGGCACTGGCGGCGGAGCGCGGCCTGCCGATGCTCCTCGGCATGCACGTCGGAGCGGACGAGAAGGCCGCCGCCGTCGCCCGGCACGGCGACCCGTCCCTGCCGCACGTCTCCACCCATGTCGCCCAGGTCGCCGACACGCGGGAGCAGGCGGTCGCCGCCCTCATGGACGGGATGCCGCGCTGGCTCGGCCCCGGCCTGGATGGATACGTCGCCGTGGACGACCGCCCTCGCCCGTCCCGCGACCCCGTCGCCTACACGCGCCTGATGTGCGACCTCCACCCGATCGGCTCACCGGACGACTGCGCCGAGTCCCTCCTGGCCACGGTCGAGCGAACCGGCATAAGGCACCTGGTCCTCCTGGTGGAAGCCGCGGGCTCCCACGCCGCCACCCTGGAGAACATCACCCGCCTGGGCCGAGAAGTCCTTCCCAAAGTCCGCGCCGCCACCTGACCGCGCACCCCACCAGCCGGCCGCGCGGATCGGCGGGACGTGAAGGTCGGCCATCGCCTGCCAGTCGTGCATGTGGTCGTGCGGCTCCACGACGTCGACGGGCGTGCCCGCGCCCATGCGCCGCTCGCCCCCGATCGCCATGGTCAGCTCGGTCTGCGCGCCGCGCA
>NZ_JBEZJP010000314.1:0-9926 GCF_040653175.1 Actinomadura sp. NPDC048032 | reverse complement strand
GTCGTGCTCGCGTATCGGCGCGAGCACGCCGTCCGCCAGGGTGCGCAGGGCGGCCGCGTTCTGCGTCCCGAGCAGGAGCCGGTGGGGGCCGAGCTCGGCGAAGGTCCGGACGGCGGGCCCGGCGCCGCCCCGCCGCAGGGTGCGGCAGACCTCGCGCGACCTGATGAGCGGTTCGCGCAGCCCCGCCGGCCCCCGGGCGGTCCCGCCGAGGCCCACGACGGCGCGGTGGCCGGGGAAGCGCTCCCCCACGGCGGCGGCGAGGCGCTCGGCGAGGGGCGCCGCCTCCCGCTCGCCGTGCCGCCACGACAGGACCGCCACCACGTCCTGCGACCCGGCCGCCACGACGACCGGGACGCCGGCGGAGACGAAGAACTCGCCGACCACCTCCGCGAGTCCGGGCAGGGTGGCCTCCGCGCCCGCGAACGCCGTCGTCCACACCGCGAGCGGCCCCTCCGGGTCGACGCCGAACGCGCGCAGCCGGCCGGGGACCTCGGCGTCGCGGCTGCCCCCCGACAGCACCATCTCCAGCAGCTCGCTGGCGAACCGCAGCTCGATCGCCTGCACGGCCTGCTGCTTGGCGACCTCCAGGCTGAGGAAGCGCGCCGCCTGGTCCAGCGCGTCCTGCTCGGCGCGCGTCAGCTCGCTCACCGGGCGCAGGCAGATCAGCGCCGCGTCGACGTCGCCGACCGCGCCGACCAGGTACAGCGCGGCCCGTCCGGCGGCGCCGAGGTCGAGCTCCAGGGGCGGCGGACGCCGGGTCAGCCCCGTGGCGACCGCGTGGAGCTGGGCGGCGTCCAGCTCCGTCCCCGCCGAGGCCAGCAGGCGGCCCATCCGGTCCACGACCGCGAGCGGCAGCTCGTGGTCGCGGCGCAGCACCCGCAGGACGCCGGACGCGCCCGCGCCCCGCGAGATCGCCGTGGCCAGCGCGTCCCCCCGGCGCACCATGCCGACCAGCGCGCCCTGCCGCTCCTCGCTGTAGCGGGTGGCGACGGCCTCGGAGATCGCGGTGAACGGCACCGCCGCCGCGATCTCCAGCAGGGGCACGCCCGCGTCGCGGCAGGCGTCGACCAGGTCCCGCGGGGTGGCGGGGCGCTCCGGGCGCAGGCCGAAGACGATGCCGGCCGCGCGGGCCCGCCGGACGTTGGCGACGAACCCGGAGGCCGCGATCCGGTCGTCCCACAGGCCGTTGGTCAGCACCAGCTCGCGCCGCCGCACGTAGCCCGAGGGGTCCGGCAGCTCGGTGTTGTGGACCCAGGCGACCGGCTCCTCCAGGGCACCATCCGGGCCCGGAACCAGGACCCTGAGGCCCAGCGACTCGTCTTCCAGCAGGGACGCCAGCGTGAACACCCTGTAAATCTATCCATCCTCTGAGTTCGACGATAGAGGTTTCTCTACTTCTGGCCGAGACGGCGCGGTGCTTTGGTGTGCTGTACGTCACGGACGGAGGAACCCATGTCCAGCAACGAATCCGCATACCGAGGCCCGGCAGCCGAACCGGTTCGCTTGGAAGATCAGGTCCGCTTCGACGAACACGGCATCGAGCCCATCCCGGCCTCCGCCCGCGACTCCACGCCGTGGCAGCAGTTCTGGATCTGGTGCGGGGCCAACATCGCGCCGATCAACTGGGTGCTCGGCGCGCTGGGCGTCACGCTCGGCCTGAGCCTGGTGGAGACCCTGGTGGTCGTCACCCTCGGCAACCTGGTGGGCTGCGCGGTCTTCGGGCTGTTCAACGTGATCGGCCACCGCACCGGCGTCAACCAGATGGTCCTCGGGCGCGGGCCGTTCGGCCGGCGCGGCGCCCTCGTCCCCGGCCTGGTGCAGGGGCTGCTGACCATGGGCTGGGTCGGCGTCAACACCTGGGTGGTGCTGGACCTGGTGATCGAGATCCTCGCCCAGGCGGGGGTGCACGGCGGCACAGGGCTGCGCTACCTGGTGGCCGGGCTCATCATGGGCGCCCAGCTCCTCCTGGCCCTCTACGGGTTCTACGCGATCCGCACGTTCGAGAAGTACACCGTCCCGGCCACGGTCCTGGTGATGGTGGTCATGACCGGGCTGGCCCTCGCGCAGGCCGACCTCCACTGGACGGCCTCCACCGCGACCACCGCGGGCGACAAGTTCACAGCCGTGACCCAGCTGCTCACCGCCATCGGCATCGGCTGGGGCATCAGCTGGCTGCCCTACTCCGCCGACTACAGCCGCTTCGTCCGCCCCGCGGCCTCGGACCGGTCGGTGTTCTGGTCCACCGCGCTCGGGATGTACGTCCCCACCGTGTGGCTGGCCGCACTCGGCGCCTGCCTCGCCAGCGCGGGCGACGGGGGCGACCCCTCCAGCCTCGTGACGGGCGCGTTCGGGGTGATGGCCGTGCCCGTCCTGCTGCTGATCATGCACGGGCCCGTGGCGACCAACATCCTGAACCTGTACTCGTGCTCGCTCGCCGCGCTGTCGGTCGGCATCCGGGTCGCCCGGTGGAAGGTGACGCTGGTGGCCGGGACGGTGGCGTCCCTGGTGCTGGTGGTGTTCGTGCACGCCGACAGCTTCGCCCAGGCGTTCGACCACTGGATGGCGTCCATCCTGGTGTGGATCAGCCCGTGGGCGGCGATCGTCCTGGTGGACTTCTTCGTCCTGCGGCGCGGCCGCATCGACGTGTCCGCCCTCTACCGGGACGGCGGCGCGAACGTCCGGGCCCTGGTCAGCCTGGCGCTCGGCCTGCTGGCGGCATGGGCGTGGCAGTTCGGCACGGTGCCCGCCCTGCAGGGCCCGATCGCACGGACGCTGGGGAACACCGACTTCTCATGGCTCTCGGGCGCCCTGGTCGCGGGCGGGCTGCACTACGCCCTGGCGCGCCGAGCCCACCGGAAGGCCGCCCCGATCGGGACGGCCGCCTGACGGGAGTTCCGCGCCCTCCACGGTGAGCTGCCGGCGCCACGGCGCCGGCGGCTCACCGTGCGCGTCCGCCCGGATGCGGACCGCCGGGCTCGACGCATCCTCAACGGGCCAACCATGTCTCCTGCACGACAGGTCGGCGCATGGCGGCCCCCCTCCACTGGGAATGGTGCAGGCGCCCTCGCTCGTCGAAATTTCGCTCGCCCGACTCTGAAATCGAACATATGATCGAGTGAGCGAGACGCGCAGGGACCGGCCCGGGGCGCCCGCCGGGCCGGTCGGACCTTCGACGTAAGGCGGACATGCCGATGGCCTTCTCCTCCGAGGTGCTCCCAGCCGCCGTCCAAGCGATCAGCAGCGCCCCCTCCCGCCAGCACCCCGTCGTCATGATCACTTGCGCCCCGGACGGGCGGCCCCGGGTCTGCGTGCCCGACTGGGGAGAGCTCCGCGTCCTCGACGACCGGCGCCTGCGCGTGGCGGTCTGGCCGTCCGACCCCACCGCGGCCGACCTGGACCGCGGCACGCCCGTCCTGTTGATCGTCACCGCCCTGTCCGAGGTCTACCTGGTCCACGCCACGCCCGGCCGCCTGGAGAACGCCGCCATGGTGTGGGCCCACTACGAGCTCACGATCACCTCGGCGCGCCTCGCCGACCGGGGCACCGCGCCGCCCCTGCCCCGGGACGCCGAGGACGCCACGGAGTACCTGACCCAACGCCCCCCGAGGCGGGCCAGAACCCACCACCGCCACCCCGGCCAGCGCTCTCCCTGGGCCCGCCCGCCGGAACCCGAGGGAAAGGCAGACCACCGCCACACCGAACGCGCCCACCCCTGACCGGACGGGAGCCGGCGGCCGCGGCACCCCACCGCGGCCGGATCAGGTGAGGTTGGAGGGGCGGGATTCCCAGTAGGGGGCGCGGAGTTGGCGTTTCAGGGTCTTGCCTGAGGGGTTGCGGGGGATCTCCGCGAGCCGGTCGAAGCCTCTGGGGGTCTTGTAGGCGGCCAGGTGCTCCCGGCAGAAGTCGCGGAGCTCGTCGTCCGTGGCGGCGGCGTCCGGTGCCGGGACGATGGCGGCGTGGACGGACTCGCCCCATTCGTCGGACGGGACGCCGAACACGGCCGCGTCGGCCACCGCCGGGTGGGCGGTGAGGACGGCCTCGATCTCGGCCGGGTAGATGTTCATCCCGCCCGAAATGATCATGTCGGTGCGGCGGTCGCAGATGTAGTAGAAGCCCTCCTCGTCGCGGTAGGCGATGTCGCCGACGGTCAGCCAGTCGCCGCGGCCGGCGTCCCGGAACTTGCCCTCCGCCTTGTAGTAGGCGTTGAAGGTGCCGGCGCCGCGCACGTAGAGGTCGCCGGGGACGCGCGGCTCCTCGACGGGGCTGCCGTCCTCGCCGAAGAGCGCGATCTCCACGCCGGGCGCGGCGCGGCCGCAGCTTCCGGGCTTGCGCATCTGGTCCTCGGGGCGCAGGACGGTGTCGACGCCGAGCTCGGTGGAGCCGTACACCTCGAACAGGGAGCCGTCGCCGATCCGGTCGACGTACCGGCGCTTGAGCTCGAACGGCCACGGGGCGGCGTTGGCGATGACCCGCCGCAGCGAGGAGAGGTCCCTGCGGCGGATCGCCTCCTCCGGCAGGTCCACCACGCGGCGGATCGGGGTCGGCGCGGAGAACGTGGTGGTCACCCGGTGCCGCTCGACGAGGTCCAGCCAGCGTTCGGGGTCGAAGTCGCGCATCACGACCACGGTCCCGCCCATGAGCTGGACGATCAGCATGAAGCTCATCGGGCCCGAGTGGTAGAGCGGGCCGGTGGTGAGGTAGACGTCGCCGGGCTCGAAGCCGATCTCGCCGACCAGCCCGAGGACCAGGGCCGGGTCGGGCTCGCCCCGCACGACGCCCTTCGGCCTGCCGGTCGTCCCGGAGGTGTAGAACATCGAGGTGCCGGCCGCGGGGTCGGCGCCGCGGGCGACGGGCTCGGTTCCCGGGCTCCGGTCGGCCAGGGCGTCGAGCGAGGACGCCCAGTCCGGCGGCGCGGAGCCCCAGGCGAGCCAGGCGCGGACGCCGGCCGCCAGGCCGCGGGCCGCTTCGAGCTGGGGGGCCTGCTCGGCGTCGAACACCACCAGCGCGGCGTCGGCGTTCTCGACGACGTAGGCGGTCTCCTCCGGCGTGAGGCGGTAGTTGAGCGGGACGCCGACGGCGCCGCACTTGCGCAGGGCCGAGATCAGCGCGACGACCTCGGTGCTGTTGCGGCCGCACCACACGACCTTGGTCCCGGCCCGGACGCCGTGCTCGACCAGCAGGTTGGCGTACCGGTTCACGAGGGTGTTGAACTCCGGGTAGGTCAGGCGCCGCTCGCCCTCGACGACCGCGATCTTCGAGGGGGCGGCGGCGGCAGTCGCCGCCAGCGGGTCTTCGGCGGGCATGGTGATCGACCTCCTGGGGGGTTCACATGGGCCGGTGCGCCAGGGCGCGCTCCAGCCGCTCCTGGGCGCGGGCCGCCTGCCGGGCGCGGTAGGCGATCGGCATGTACCGGACGGCGCGGGCTCGCCGCGGCGCTCCCGCCCGGCCGGCGGGCTCGCGGGCGTCCCCTCGGTCACCGTCATCGGCGCGACCTCCTCACGAAACGACTCCTGTAGCTAAACGCGAATAAGGAGTCGCTTACAAGTCGCGCCCCCACCGCTAGGCGCCGACCGCGGCGCGGAACCCCTCCCGCCAGCTCGCGTACCGCGGCTCCCAGCCGAGCTCCTTCTTCGCCTTCTCGTTCGAGACGCCCCGCGCGCTGGTCATCTGGGCCACGACGAACTCTCCGGCGAGCAGCCGCCCGAGCCACGCGGGCACCCGCAGCGGCGGCTTCGCGCCCGCCACCTCGGCGAGGTGGGGCAGCCACTCCGCGACGGGCGCGGGGTCGTCGTCGGCGACGTTGTACGCGCCCGGCTCGCCGCGTTCGATCGCCGCGAGCGTCGCGGACGCGGCGTCGGCGCAGTCGATGAACGACCAGACCCCGGCCCCGCCGCCGACCACCGGCATCTGCCGCTTCCGCACGAGCTCCACCATGGAGTCCGAAGCGCCCGGCCCGTAGAAGGTGCCGTAGCGCAGCACGATCCCCTCCGGCGCCTTGAGCCGCACGGTCTCGTCCACGTACCTGATCGCCGCCACCGTCCGCTCGGCCGACGGGACCGGCCGCGTCTCGACCGGGTCGTCCTCGGTCTTCACCGGGCCGCCGGATTGCCCGTAGAGGAAGTTGTGGCCCTGCGCGACGACCCGGCGGACGCCCGCGGCGTCCGCGGCCTCCAGCAGGTTGTCGGTGCCCCGCGTCCGCAGCTCGTTGGTCGCGGCGAACACCCGGTCGACCCTGCGCAGGCTCCGCATGTCCGCCAGCGCCGTCATCTGGTGGACGATCACGTCCGGCGCCGCGGCCCGCACCGCCGCGACCACGGCGTCGCGGTCCAGGCCGTCCAGGACCACCGGCTCGGCGCCCGTGCCGCGCAGGACCGCCGCCCTGGCGGGCGACCTCGTGGCGGCCGTGACCTGGTGGCCCGCCGCGATCAGCCCGGGGACGAGGTGGCGCCCCAGCGCTCCCGTCGCTCCGGTGACGAAGACTCGCATCCTCTTCTTCCTTCCCTGGAATGCCTCTCCCCTCAAGACGCCCCTCCCTCCGGGTCTGTGACATCCCGGCGCCGCCTTTCCGCGACGGGCCTGGGAGAACGCCGCGGGCGGCGGTCATGGTTGCGATCCTCCCCGCCGGGCAGGGCACGTCCGTGAGCACGAGCGCACTGATCGTCATCGACATGCTGAACCCGTACGAGCACGAGGACGCGGACGCGTTGATCGAGAGCGTGCAGGAGATGGTCGGCCCGCTGGGGCGCCTGCTGGACGACGCCAGGCGGCGCGACGACGTGCGCGTCCTGTACGTCAACGACAACTACGGCGACTTCTCGGCCGACCGGAGGGACCTCGTCGACCGCGCGTTGAAGGGGCGGCGGCCCGACCTGGTCGAGCCCGTCGTCCCGGAGCCCGGCTGCGGGTTCATGTCCAAGGTCAGGCACAGCGCCTTCTACGGCACCGCGCTGGAGTACCTGCTGTCCCGCGAGAAGGTGGAGCAGGTCGTCCTCACCGGCCAGGTCACCGAGCAGTGCGTCCTCTACAGCGCGCTGGACGCCTACGTCCGGCACTTCCAGCTCCGGGTGGTCCGGGACGCGGTGGCGCACATCGACGCCGGGCTCGGCGACGCCGCGCTGCGCATGATGGAGTCGAACATGCGCGCCGAGATCGTCACCGCCGACCGCTGCTTCTGAAAGCGGAGAACGCCCCGCCGGACGGGCGGGGCGTTCTCGTTTTCTAAACCGGTCAGCGCACGTCGACGAAGTCGTCGGCGGACTTCTGGCGGTCGAAGTTGCTCGTGCCGGGGAAGTAGGCGCGCCAGTAGCCGTCCCGCTTGGCCGTGAACGCCTTCTGGAACCGGCCGTCGCGGGCGGTCTTGGCCGACCCCATGTACGTCCAGGACGCGGAGCCCTGGGGACGGAAGTAGACGCGGATCGTCTTGCCCGGGTACACGGTGTATCCGGTGGCGAAGTCGTTGAGCCGCTTCAGGCGGCCGGACACGGCGATCGGGCGGCCCGCGCGCACGGGCTCGGGCGCGGCGTTGTAGCTCTGGATCGCCGTGTCGAACTTCTCGTACCAGTAGTCCTCGCGGCTTCCCAGTGCCTTGCCGCTCGCGTTGTAGGCGACGACCCGGACGCGCCAGCGTCCGAGGTCCTCCACGTGGCCGGGGCAGCCGACGGACCAGCCGACCTGGTCCTTGGCCAGGACCCGCTTGTAGACGCGGCCCGCGGGGACCCGCCCGTCGGGGTCGATCAGATAGGCCCTGGAGTAGGCGACCGAGGGACCCTGGGTGCCCCACACCCACACGTCCATGGCGCAGGACGCGTTGTAGTCGCCCTTGCCGACGGAGAGGCGCTTCGGCACCTCGACGCGGAACTGGAGCGACTCGGCTTCGGCGGCGGTCGCGCCGCCGGCGAGCACACCGGCGGCGACGGCCAGCGCGGCGGCGGCGGAAACGGTTCTGGGGGGCATCGACGCACCGTTCTGTCAGGGTTCGAGATTCGACGATCATGCCAGCGCTCTCCGCCGCCCACCAGCGGATCCGCGGGGGCGCGCGGCCGGACGGACTTTCCGGGGTCCGACCGGCCGGTTCGGTCCGGGAGCAGGGGTGGTCGGACGGGCGTCCGGGCGGGCCGCGATCGGTGTGCGCCAGGGTCTTGCGGGGCGGCGGGCGGGTGGTTACGGTGCATTCGAGTTTTATAGGAAAGTTTCCTATCAGATCGCGCGCGACCGACTCGGGGTTCGGGGGATTCCCGCTCGTCCACGTCTCCTACCCGGGAGTGACATTGCGAAGAAGAAGGCTTCTCCCCGGTTTCCTGCTCACCGCCCTCTGCTCCCTCCTGCTCGCCCTCCTCGTCCCCGTCCAGGCCGGCGCCGCCGCCTCGGTGACGGCCACCTTCGCCAAGGCCTCCGACTGGGGCTCGGGGTACGAGGGCAGGTTCACGATCAAGAACGGCACCGCCTCCGCCGTCACCGGCTGGAAGGTGGAGTTCGACCTGCCGTCCGGCTCGTCGGTCGGGACCTACTGGGACGCGCTGCTCACCAAGTCCGGGCAGCACGCCGCGTTCGCCAACCGCGAGTACAACGGGAGCGTCGCCGCCGGCGCCAGCGTCACGTTCGGCTTCATCGTCAACGGGGCCGGGGCGCCGCAGAACTGCACGGTCAACGGCGCCTCCTGCACGGGCGGCGACACGCCTCCGCCCGGCACCCCCTCCGCCCCCGGGACGCCGACCGTGACCGCCAGGACCGACACTTCGCTGACGCTGTCGTGGCAGGCCTCGTCCGGCACGGTCACCGGCTACCGCGTCTACGAGGGCACGGCGGTCAGGGCCACCGCGACCGGGACCGGCGCCACCGTCGGCGGGCTGACCGCCTGCTCGGACCACACCTACACGGTGAAGGCGTACAACACCGCCGGCGAGTCGGCGGCGAGCGGCCCGGTCACGGCCACCACGACCGGCTGCACGGAGCCGCCGCCCGCGAGCCGCCGCGCCGCGCCCTACCTGTACATGGGCTGGGGCGACCCGCCGAGCCCCTCCACCGTCATGAACGCCACCGGGATCAAGTGGTTCACGATGGCGTTCATCCTGTCCAGCGGCGGATGCAACCCCGGCTGGGACGGGCAGCGCCCGCTCAAGGGCGGCGTGGACGAGCAGGCGATCTCGCAGATTCGCGCGGCCGGCGGCGACGTGCTGCCCTCCGTCGGCGGCTGGTCGGGCAACAAGCTCGGCCCGAACTGCTCCACGCCCGAGGCGCTGGCCGGCGCGTACCAGAAGGTCATCGACGCCTACGGGCTCAAGGCCATCGACATCGACATCGAGAACAGCGACGAGTTCGAGAACGCCGCCGTGCAGGACCGCGTCCTCGGCGCCCTGAAGATCCTCAAGCAGAACAACCCGGGTCTGCAGACGATCCTGACGTTCGGCACGACCACCACCGGGCCGAACTACTGGGGCAAGCGGCTCATCGACCAGGCCGCGGCGCTGCAGGCGAACGTGGACGTCTTTACGATCATGCCGTTCGACTTCGGCGGCGGCGCGGACATGTACGGCAGCACCGTCAACGCGTCCGAGGGCCTGAAGACGGCGCTGAAGTCGGCGTTCGGGTGGTCGGACGCCACCGCCTACTCGCACATGGGGATCTCCGGCATGAACGGCCTGTCCGACCAGCAGGAGCTCACCTCGACCGCCACCTGGACGAAGATCCGCGACTGGGCGAAGTCCAAGGGCCTGGCCAGGCTGGCGTTCTGGTCGGTCAACCGGGACCGGCCCTGCCCGGGCGGCGGCGTCGCCGAGAACTGCAGCGGCACCGACCAGCAGCCCTGGGAGTTCACCAAGATCACGGCCGGTTTACACCAGGCGCGGGTTGCGGGCCAGGCAGTCGTCCGGGCCGATGCCGAGGCGCTCGGTGACGCCGGGGCGGAACCCTTCGAGCAGGACGTCGGA
>NZ_JBEZJP010000313.1:0-9939 GCF_040653175.1 Actinomadura sp. NPDC048032 | reverse complement strand
GTTGACCGTCAGGGTGCTGTGCGCGAACAGCTCGGTGACCGCGGCGGTGCCGTCGATCATCTGGTCGAAGCCCTTCAGGTTCACGTTGTCGTACCGGTCGCAGGCCTGGTGGTAGCACGGGTCGTAGGCGAGGCCCG
The DNA here is from genome assembly GCF_040653175.1 of Actinomadura sp. NPDC048032. NCBI lineage: Bacteria > Bacillati > Actinomycetota > Actinomycetes > Streptosporangiales > Thermomonosporaceae > Actinomadura > Actinomadura sp. NPDC048032. Next base: position 9,802 of record NZ_JBEZJP010000313.1, on the reverse strand, counting down.
CGGTGCCGCCGTACCGCTTCGCCTGCTCGGGGGTCTTGATGCCCTCGGCGCCGGTGAACAGGCCGCCGGCGGGGATGCCGACGCTGATGAACGCGTCGTAGTCCGAGCGTCCGTTGAACGGCGTCGGGTCGGTGGGCAGCTTCCGCTTGCCGAAGTAGTCGACGAACGCCTTCTCGATCGCGCCGGACCCGGCGGGGGCCTCGACGTTGTTCTCGCCCGCGCTGTTGTCGCCGTCGTAGACGAAGTTCACGTAGTTGGGCGAGGCGAGCATGTCGAAGTCGAGCATCAGCGCGACCTTGTCACGCTCGGCCTGCGGGAGGTTGTCGACGTAGTACTGGGAGCCGAGCAGGCCCTCCTCCTCGGCGCCCCAGAAGGCGAACCGCACCTTGTTGCGGACCTTGGATCCGAGCTTGTTGATCTGCTTGGCCATCTCCAGCAGCGTCGCCGTGCCCGAGCCGTCGTCGTTGATGCCGGGCCCGGCGGTGACGCTGTCGTTGTGCGCGCCCACCACCACGACGTTGTCGGCCCTGCCGCGCCTGGTGTCGGCGATGACGTTCGCGGCCTGGCGCTTCTCGTTCAGGGTGTCGGTCCTGACCCGGAGCGTGACGCCGCCGTTCTGCGCCTGCTGGACGAGGGCCTTGCCGACCGCGTTCGTCGGGCCGACCACCGGCAGGCCGTAGGGCGTGGTCAGCGTCCCCCCGACCGGGCCCGGCTGGTCGGGCAGCTGGTAGATGACGACGGCGGCCGCGCCGGCGGCGACGGCGTTGTCGGTCTTCAGGGAGAAGAAGCAGCCGCCGCGCTGGATCAGCGCGATGTGGCCCTTCGGGAACCCGGCGAAGTCGCCCGCCTCGCATCCGCTGCCGTCACCGGTCGCCGCCGGGTCGACGGCCGTGGCGGGGGCGGTGACGTCGCCCGACCCGGAGTACTGGAGCGTCTCGAAGTCGCCGTGCGGCGCGAACGTCTTCGGCTCGGGCGCGGTCTCGGCGAGAACCGGCTCCGACAGCTCCTGCCAGAAGTCGAACTCGAAGTTCTGGACCACCGGCGCGTATCCGGCCCGCTTGAGCTGGTCCGCGATGTACTTGATGGTGATCTTGTTGCCGGGCAGTCCCGCGGCCCGGTTGCCGCCGTTGGCGTCCGAGATCTTCTGCAGGTTCAGCTGGTGGTGCCGCACGTCGCTCAGCTTGACGAGCGCGGCCAGCTTGGACTGGGCCGGGCCGGCGGCGTGGGCGGGCGCCGCGGCCACGGTGGTGGCGGCGAGCGACAGCCCGGCGAGGACGGCTAGCGCGGCTCTGCGCATGCTCGGTCTCCGTTGATGGGGGGACAAAGTAAAGCGAAGCTTGACACCTGTCATTTCTCGCAACAAGACACGACTCAGCATCAAAACGGCCAATATTGGCCTCGTTCTTCACCGGGCTAACACGGTTGACACGCCACCGCCGATTACCCCTCGGCGTCCTTCCCCGCGCTCCGCCGACGCGTTCGACAAGGCCCCGAATGCCATTCCATTACAAGATCAATTATCGAACCTCAACCCCTGACCTGCAATGACGTCCGATAAAGGCGGGCCTGGCGCGGCCGGACGCGCCACGCCGGCGCGGCGTCCGGAGATCGCCGCGCACCCGCCCGGAAGGCGCGAGTTCACGCGGCGCACGCGAGAGGTCACAAGTCGCCGCAGGTGAAGCCTCTGGTCCCCGGCAAATCGAACTAAGTATGCTCCCGTCCCGCCAGGTCGGTCGGGGACGGCCGGTTCGAAGACGATCAGGAGTGTGGGCCGGTGACGAAGCCCGAGCAGCTTCATGGCTCCCATGAGCGGCCGCGCACGCGGCCGGTCGGACGGCGGATCGCGATGCTCCTCGCCATCCCGCTCACCGCTCTCGTCTCGCTGTGGGTGTTCTCGGCCGGGACGACGCTGTCCGCCGCGCTGCAGCGGTCGGAGTTCACGCGGATGTACAAGGACGTCGGGCTGCCGGCCGGCGCCGTCATCGGGGCGCTCCAGCGCGAGCGCGCCGCCGCCGTGGCCGTCCTGACGGCGCGGACCGCCGCCGACAGGCGGGCCTACGAGGACCTCGCGAGCAAGACCGACGCCGCCGTGGCGGCCTTCCGCTCGGCGGCCTTCAAGCCCCGGCTCAAGGACGCGATGGGCCCCGAGCTCTGGGAGCGCATGGAGGCGCTGGACGACAGCCTCGACCAGCTCGAACCGCTGCGGGCCCAGATCACCCAGCACGCGGCCAGCACCGTGCAGGCCATCGACGCCTACAGCGGCTTCTCCGACTCGACGTTCCGGCTGCTGACGACCTTCATCAGCGTCAACGACACGAAGGTGTACCGGCAGAGCGCCGGGATCACCCACTTCTCGTGGGCGAGCGACTTCATGCTGCGCGAGGACGCCCTGATGTCCGCGGCCGGCGCGCGCCGGCTGACCGCGGCCGAGCGCATGGCCTTCTCGGGCTGGGCCGGCAACCGCGAGCAGTTCTTCTCGCTCGCCCGCGTGGAGGTGACCGGCGCGCTGTCCCGGGTCGTGGAGCAGCTCGCCACGTCGTCCGCCTACGGAACCTTCACCCTGATCGAGACCCAGATCCGCTGGCAGGGCCTCAATCCCGGCGTCCGGCAGTGGCGGACGGCCACGCAGGAACTGACCCCGCTGTGGTTCACCTCCTCCTCCCGCCTCGGCGACGTCCTGAACGACGACGTCGTCGAGCCGGCCGGACATCGGATCATGCTGCGCTTCTTCCTGGCCTGCGTCGTGGGCCTGCTGATCGTGGCCGCCTCGGTGACGCTCTCGGTGCTGTTCGCCCGGCGGCTCGCGCGGGAGCTGCGGGACCTGCAGGCGTTCGCGCAGCGGCTCGCGCACGAGCGGCTGCCCGCGGTCGTGGCCCGGCTGCGGCGCGGCGAGAAGGTCGACGTCGACGCCGAGGCGCCGCGGCCGGAGCGGGGGCGGACGAGGGAGATCGCCCGGGTGGCCGACGCGTTCGACGCCGTCCAGCGCACGGCGGTCGGCACCGCGGTCGGCGAGGCCGAGCTGCGCGCCAGCATCAACCGCGTCTTCATCAACCTGTCGTGGCGCAGCCAGTCGCTGCTGCACCGGCAGCTGCGGCTGCTCGACCAGATGGAGCGGCGCGCCTCCAGCCCCGAGGAGCTCGACGACCTGTTCCGCCTCGACCACCTGACCACCCGCATGCGGCGGCACGCCGAGGGCCTGGTCATCCTGTCGGGGTCGCCGACCGTCCGCGCCTGGGACCATCCGGTCGCCGCCGAGGACGTGGTGCGCGCCGCGATCGCCGAGGTGGAGGACTACACGCGGGTGGAGGTGACCGGCGCGTCCTCGGCCGCGGTCGGCGGCGACGTCGTCGCCGACGTCATCCACCTGCTGGCGGAGCTGATCGAGAACGCGGCGTCGTTCTCCCCGCCGGCCACGGAGGTCACCGTCAAGGTCGAGACCGTCGCCAACGGGCTGGCCGTCGAGGTCGTCGACCGGGGCGTCGGCCTGGATCCCGACGAGCTGGAGGACCTGAACCGGCGGCTCGCCAGCGCCGTCGAGTTCGACCTGGTCGACACCGAGAGGCTCGGCCTGTTCGTGGTCGCGCGGCTCGCCGCCCGGCACGGCATCCAGGTCTCGCTCCTGCCGTCCCCGTACGGGGGCACGACCGCGATCGTCCTCGTCCCGCACGCGCTGGTCGTCCTCGACGACGACTGGCACATGGCGCGCGGCCACGCCCCCGGGACGCCGCAGCCGGTCGGGTCGGCCGCGGGCGCGGGCCAGGCACGGCTCGGCCGCCCGTCGCGCCCGGCGCTGCCCGGGCGGGTCGTCCGGGAGCGGCCGTCCGGCGAGCCCGCCGGGCTGCCCGCCGGGGCGGGCGCCGTGCCGCCGCCGGCGCCGCCGTCCGACCCGCCGCTCGACCCGCCGGAGGGCCGGGTCCGGCCGGACGGCGCCGAGCCCCGGCCGGGCGGGGTGGAGGACAGCGAGGTCACGGGACGGCTTCCGCGCCGGGTGCGGCAGCGTTCCCTGGCCCCGCAGCTGCGCGGGCGCTCCGCGCCGCGGCACGGCCGGCCCGCCGCGGCGGCCGGCGAGGACGATTTCGAAGAACCGAGCCCGGAGCTCAGCCGCGACCTGATGGCGTCGCTGCAGTCGGGATGGCTGCGCGGCAGGGTCGACGACGATCCGGGCGAGCTTGATCCACGCGATGAATGGGGGGAGTCATGATGCGGCAGGGCAACGCCTCGGGCGAGCTCGACTGGCTGCTCGACGATCTGGTGCAGCGGGTCGGCGAGGTCCGCCAAGCCGTCCTGCTGTCGAGGGACGGCCTGGTCATGGGCGCCTCGGGGGACGTCACCCGCAAGGACGCCGAGTTCCTCGCGGCGCTGTCGTCGGGCTTCCACAGCCTGGCCAACGGCGCCCGCGAGCACTTCCAGGCCAAGCAGGTGCGGCAGACCGTCGTCGAGCTGGACGGCATGCTGTTCTTCGTCATGCCGGCGGGCAACGGGAGCTGCCTGGCCGTGCTGAGCGACGCCGGCGGCAACGCGGGGCTGGTCGCCTACGAGACGACCATGCTGATCAAGCGGGTGCGGCGCACGCTGGCGGCCCAGCCGCGCGGCGCCGAGTCGCAGGACCCGCCGGTGCGCTCGGGCGCGTCAGGCTAGAGCCGGCCGTGGAGAGCCCGAGAGAGCGCTGGGTCGGGTCGGACGCCGGCCCGGTCGTCCGGCCCTACGCGGTCACCCGCGGACGCACCCGCCCCCGCGGGCTCGTCCTGGACCTGGTGACCGTCCTCGTCGCGACCGGCCGGACCCCGGCCGACCGGGTCTGGCTGTCGCGCGAGCAGCGGCGGCTGCTGGAGCTGTGCGGGCGGCCCTCCACGCCCGCCGACCTCGCCTCGGAGACCGACCTGCCGCTGCGGGTCGTGCAGATCCTGCTGGAGGACCTGCACCAGTACGGCCTGATCGAGGAGATGCCGCAGGCCGCGCAGACCGAACGCCCCGACCCCCGCATCCTCATGAGAGTGCTCGATGAACTCCGCCGCCTTTGACCCGACCGCCACCGCGCACGGACGCGACGACGACGTCCCGCTCCACACCCTGAAGGTCCTGGTGGCCGGCGGCTTCGGCGTCGGCAAGACAACGCTGGTGAGCGCGGTGAGCGAGGTGCGTCCGCTGCGCACCGAGGAGGTCCTCACCGACGCGTCCGTGGGCGTCGACCACCTCGGCGGGGTGGAGGGCAAGACCACCACGACCGTGGCGATGGACTTCGGGCGGCTGACGTTCTCCGGTGGCGTCCGGCTGTACCTGTTCGGCACCCCGGGCCAGGAGCGGTTCTGGTTCATGTGGGACCAGATCGCCTACGGCGCCGTCGGCGCCATCGTGCTGGTCGACACCCGCCGGCTCAGCACCAGCTTCGCGGCCATCGACTTCTTCGAGCAGCGGGGGATCCCGTTCGTCATCGCGGCGAACCGGTTCGAGGGCGCCCGCCGCTACACCGTGGAGGAGATCCGCGACGCCCTCGACGTCGATCCGGAGGTCCCGGTGATGATGTGCGACGTGCGGAGCCGGGAGGTGGCGCGGGGCGTGCTGGTGGCGCTCGTCGAGCACGCCCTGCAGGCGGCCCGGAGCTAGCCGGCCGCCATCCGGGCCACGATGAGCGACGCGAGCGCGGCGTAGGCGGCCGAGTCGTCCAGGCCGGTCTGCGCCTTGATCTCGCCGCGGTGGATGGACTCCATCACCTGCCCGGCGACGGCGCCGACGAACGCGGCGTCGCCGCCCGGCGCCGCCTCCCGCACGAGGCCCTGCACGCGCCGCACCGCGTACCGGGTGTTGCTCTTGTAGATCTCCCGCGCGGGGGCGAACGCGTCGAGGTCGGCGAAGAACGCGGCGGACGCGGGGGCCAGCTCGACCGAGATCGCCCGCAGGTAGGCGCCGACCCGCTCGCGCGGGTCGGCGCTGCCGTCGACCGCGGCCTCCACGCGCTCGGTGGCGCGGCGGAAGAAGGCCCGCACGACGGCCGTGATGATCTGCTCCCGGCTCGCCGCGACCGAGTACAGCGTGCTCTTGGAGCAGCGCAGCAGCGCGGCCAGGTCCGCGACGCCCAGCTCCGCGAACCCGCGCTCCAGGAAGAGGTCCATGAGCCGGTCGATCAGCGTCTCGCGCCGCCGCGACGCCCGGGTCGCCCGTTCGTCCACCGAGGTCATGACGGCGACAGTACCAAAACGGGTTCGCCGGTACTGCCTTTGGTACGGTTGGCGGTGCCGAAAGGAGACCGCCCATGCCCGCCACCCGGCACCTGCCGACCGCCGAGTCCGAGGACCTGATCGCGCTCACCCGCGAGATCGCGGCCAAGGAGCTCGCGCCGCGCGTCGCGGACGCCGAGCGCACCGGGACGTTCCCCCGGGAGACGTTCACGACGCTGGGCCGGGCGGGCCTGCTGACGCTCCCGTACCCGGAGGAGTTCGGCGGCGGCGAGCAGCCCTACGAGATCTACCTTCAGGTCCTGGAGGAGATCGGGGCGGCCTGGGCGAGCGTCGGCGTCGGCGTCAGCGTCCACGCCCTGTCCTGCTTCCCCCTCTTCGCCTTCGGCACCGACGAGCAGCGTGCGCGGTGGCTGCCCGACATGCTCTCGGGCGAGCGCCTCGGCGCCTACTGCCTCTCCGAGGCGCACGCGGGCTCCGACCCGGCGGCGATGCGCGCCAGGGCCGTCCGCGACGGCGACTCCTACGTCCTCAACGGCGCCAAGGCGTGGACGACCCACGGCGGCAAGGCCGACTTCTACACCGTCATGGCCCGCACGTCGCAGGAGAAGTCGCGCGGCATCTCCTGCTTCCACGTCCCCGCCGACACCCCCGGGCTGGAGTTCGACGAGCCCGAGGACAAGATGGGCCTGATGGGCTCCACCACCGCGACCGTCCGGCTGGTCGACGCGCGCGTCCCCGCGGACCACCTGATCGGCCACGAGGGCCAGGGGTTGTCCATCGCCCTCGCCGGCCTCGACGCCGGCCGCCTCGGCATCGCCGCGGTCGCCACCGGCCTGGCCCAGGGCGCGCTCGACACCGCCGTCGGCTACGCCAAGGAGCGCGAGGCCTTCGGCAAGGCGATCATCGACCACCAGGGGCTCGCCTTCGTCCTGGCCGACATGGCCGCCGCCGTCGAGTCCGCGCGCGCCACCTACCTCGCCGCCGCCCGGCTCAAGGACGCGGGCCGCCCCTACGGCCGCGAGGCGTCCGTCGCCAAGCTGGTCGCCACCGACAACGCCATGAAGGTCACCACGGACGCCGTGCAGGTCCTGGGCGGCGCCGGCTACACCCGCGACTTCCCGGTCGAGCGCTTTATGCGCGAGGCCAAGGTCATGCAGATCTTCGAGGGCACCAACCAGATCCAGCGCCTGGTCATCTCCCGCCACCTCGCCCGATGAGCAGCGCGATGACCTGCCGATTCACCACACCGCTCTGACCCGATCCGATATCCGGTCCCGTTTCGGCCCGGTTGGCTGGACGTGAAGCGGTGACCGGCCACAAGCGATCATAAGCTGCGGTGTCTGCCGTTCTTGGGGTGTTCTCGTCCCACCCTTTGCGAAGGTTCGTGCGACGCTCGACAGGGCCGCACCGACCGTCTGGGGGGCTGATGAAGGCGCTGCTGAACTCGCTGAACGAGCCCGAGAAGGCTCTCGTCCGGGAGACCGGGAGGGCCGAACTCTCCGACCTCACCGAGGACGGGCTCGTCGATCTGCACACGCGGATCCGGCGCGCCCGCAACAAGTACAGCAAGCTGTACCGCCGCAGCGCGAGCGCGCGGATCGAGGAACACGGCGGACGGGGCAAGGCCCGTCCGAAGAACACCCGCGCCGCTCAGAAGGCAGAGGTGTTCGAGGACGCCCTGGCCCGCGTGAGCTGGTATCTGGCCAGGGCCGCAAGGCGCAGCGCCTCGGAGATCAAAGCCGAGCGCATCGCCGCGGCCAACCCGTCCCGCCCAACCCCGCATCAGCCCGGCGCCCCGCAACCCGAGTCGATGACGCCCCAAACGACGGCTCGCCGCAGACCCACGACCGCCGACCCGGCCCTGAACCGCCGCCACGCCGCCACCCGCGCCAAGGGCGCCCGCCGCCAAGCCCGCCGCGACGCCCGCTGAGGATGCGCGGCCCAGCCCGTCCTGCTCAGGGAGATCGCCCGATTGGGGCAGGCTGCAAGGAGACCAGGGTCGCGGGTGTGGTGCCGCCCACATCCGGCCAGATCCCCTCAGCGAAGGGGCCCCCGCCCGCGGAGCGGGAATACCGTCGCCGTCACCTCGATCGAGCGGAGGCGGGCCGATGCTGTTCGGCGCCATCGGTGGAATCGCCACCGCGATCTTCATGGTGTTCCTTCCCTACGACGAGGGCATGGTCGCGGTGTTCCCGCCGCAGTCGGCGGCCCTCGCCTCACCGGGGCTGCTGATCAGCCTGCTGCTGTCGGGCTCGGCGATGCCCCGCCTGACCTTCGCGACCTGCCTGCCCGCGATGGTCGGCGCCGTCGTCGGCGCGGTCGGAGCGCTGTTCAGCGGACACGCCGGCTACAGCCTGGTCTGGGTGCTGTGGGCCGTGATCTTCTTCTTCGGCCAGCAGCGGGCCTTCCTCAAGGTCCACAAGGCGTCCGCCTGACCCCGGCGCCGCCTACCCTCGCGGGCCGGCGGCGCCCTCGCCCGGCTCGGTGCCGCGTTTGCGCAGTTCGCGGCGGATGTCGTCGGCGGTGAACGGGGAGCCGGCGGCCAGTTCCTCGGGGGCGACGCCCTCGCGGGCCGCGTCCGCGTAGGCGTTCAGCAGATCGTCCTTCGCGGCTTCGACCTGTTCCGCGAGGTCGCGGTAGCGGGTGGTGGCGAGCTTGACCTTGGCGCCGGCTTCTTCAGGACCCATGCGGCACACCTACCCGAACCCGAGCGCATCGCTCATGGGTGATTTGTGCGGCGTGTCACTATCTGCCGCCGCCCCGGACCCTACCGTCGGGTCATGTGGCAGTTCGTCGTGTGGGGGCTCATGGGGGCCGCGGCCAACCGCACGCTGGCGTTCCTGGAGGCGAACCGGCGCGTGAAGGGGCCGCCCTGGCGCTACCCGAAGGGACCGGGCGGCCGGTACTACCTGTTCGCCTGCGCGCTGCACTGCGCGCTCGCCGCGATGGTGACGTCGGCGGCCGCGGCGAGCGACCTGATCGACGCGCCGTGGCTGGCGTTCGCGTGCGGCGCGAGCGCCCCGGCCGTCATGGCGAAACTCGGCCGGTACGCGCTCTGGGCGCTGCCGCCGGGCCCGGGCGGCGACGGTGAGGACGACGACGGGCCCGGTCGGGCCGGATGAACGGGGGAAGCGATGCCGAGTCCTGATCGCGGCTGGCGCGGGCTGCTTGAGGCGTTCTCCGACGCACCGGCCGCCGGCGGGCCGGGGACGGCGCCGCCGGGCGGAGCGGGCCGGGCGCGGCTGCTGCTGGAGGCGTTCTCCGACGCCTCGCCCGCCTTCGCCGCGGACGGGCCGGGGCCCGCGCCCTCGCACGCGGCGGATCCGGGGCGGGCGCTCGCGCGGGGGGCCGTGACGTTCGGCGTCCTCGGGGCGGTGTGCACGGCGTGGGCGGCCGCGGAGACCGGGACGTCCGCGGCGGCGCTGCTCGCGGCGTTCACGTTCGCCGTCCTGGCCCTGTTCGTGGCTCCGCTCGCCGGGTTCGCGCGCGCCGGGGCCGCGTCGGCCCGGGCGCAGGGGGTCCGCGAGCGGTCCGCCGACCGGTCCGGGAGGCTCCGCGACAGCTTCTGGCACGCGCTGGGCTCGGAGGAGCGCGACGCCGTCCGCGGCGTCGCGGGCCCGCGCGCC
>NZ_JBEZJP010000312.1:0-9947 GCF_040653175.1 Actinomadura sp. NPDC048032 | reverse complement strand
CTACGAGTACCTCAGCCCGGCGCTGCTGCGCCGCAAGGACGCCTCCTTCTCCCGCGGCGCCCTGTTCGGCGACCGCTCCGCCTACCACGCGGTGCCGCTTCTCCATCCGGAGGGCCGCGACCGAGTCTTCCGGCGACAGCTCCGCCATCGACCGGGCCCGCTGCTGCCGGTCGGCCAGGTCGTCGGCGAGGCGCCGCGCTTCGTCCGGGTCGACGGGCTCGGCGACGAGCATCCAGGCGAACGGCTGCGTCCACACCGCGAGCAGGCCGTCCTCCAGGGACGGCCGCGCGGGCTCCTCCGGCGGGGGATCCTCCACGAGCAGGCCGTCGGAGATGCCGCCGATGCTCACCCAGTGCGGCATCGAGTCCTCGCCGACGCCCTCGGGCAGCAGCGTCCCGCGCCCGCCCGCGGGAAGGCTCAGGGTCGCCGCGCGCCCGTCGAGGTCGGCGACGAGGCCGTCCCCGCCGACGAACACCTCCGTGGGGCCGAACGCCTCCGCGCGCCGCCAGCCGACGAGCACCGGCTCCCTGCCCGCGTGGTACGCCGAGACCAGCGCCGCGAGCCGCTGGTCGCGCCACTCGTCCCGGCCGTCGGACTCGTCGGGGCGGGGGACCTCCGTCAGCCGGCACACCGCGAGCCCGCGCACGACGTCCCACATGGTCAGCCGCGCCGGCGGGCCGGGCCGGACATTTTCGCGATCTCGCCTCGGTCCAAGGTCATGAGCAGTCAGGCTATTGAGCAAGGACCCCGTTGGGAAGGCCGATTCCCGATCAGGGGCCTGACAAGTCACATGTCAATCTGCTTGGGTTATTTGCGGCATATCGAGCGGGGCGGGACGGGGGTTCGGATCGTGAGGGCGGTCGACCATGGGGGATTGCTGTCGCGCCGCGAACGGCTCTTCACCCCCGATCCCCGTCTCGGCTGGGTGTTCCGCGACCGCTGGTGGTTCCTGCGCCCCTTCCCGGAAGCGCCGCCCCAGCAGCAGGCGCTGCCCGACTACCTGGCGCGCCGGGTCCTCCAGACCGAGCAGGTCGCGCAGCGCAGGCTGAGCCGGACGCTCCCCGTGAGCGCGACGATCGCGATGGTCCTCGTGCTCTTCGCCGCCTGCTCGGCGGGCGGCTCCGGGTCCGTCTCGATCGGCTCGCTCCTGCTGGCCGCCCTCGTCCTCGCCCCCGGCGCGGCGCTGACTTGGTGGGCCGTGCGGCAGCGGCAGAGCGCCCGGAAGGCCCACGACCTGGCCCAGCAGCAGATCATCGGCGGCTACCAGGACCAGGCGCGGCAGTGGCACGCGCGCAAGCAGGCACACGACGCCGCGGAGCGCGCGCGGCTGCACGACCTGCCCGAATGGGGCGCGGCCCGGCGGCCCGGCCGCCGCCTGGACGTCTTCGGCGGGACGCTCTGGGCGTGGGAGGCGCTGCTCACCACCTACGGGACGTCCACCCTCGCCGTCCAGCCGCTGCTCGTGCTCGACCTGTCCCGCGAGGTCGTCAGCCGCGAACTGGTCGAGCTCGCGCAGGCCGCGTGGATGGGCGTGGACGCGCAGCTGCTGCCCAGCCGCCAGGCCTCCTCCGGCCTGCTCGCCGACATGCCGCCCCGCGACCTGGTGGACGCGATCGTCGAGTCCATGCACGGCGGCACGCCCGACGCCGCGCGCGCCGACCGCAGCATGGACGACCGCATCCTGACCAAGGTCTGCGGCGCGCTCGGCGACGACGTCACGCTCGGCCGGATCGCGGCGGCCCTGCGCGCCCTGATGGGCGAGCCCGACGACGGCGACGCGCTGACCCGCGACGAGCGGCGCCACATCGCGAACGAGCTGTTCACCGTGGAGTACCGGCGGCAGGCCCACGCGAACCTGTCGCGGATCGAGTCCTACATCCATCCGCTGGAAGACCTCGGGACGGCACCCGCCGAAAGGGAGGGCGCCGGCTACCTGACCTGCGTCGCGCTCGACAGCCAGGCCCGCAACGTCCGCTCCGAGCTGCTGACCGACCTCATCGTCCAGTGGGTGACGCACCGCATCACCGCGTCGCAGGCCTCCACGCCCGCCCTCGTCGTCGCCGGCGCGGACGAGCTGGCCCGCCGCCACCTCGAACGCCTCTCGGACGCCTGCGAGCGGCGCGGCGTCCCGCTGACCCTGCTGTTCCGGCGCCTGCGGGAGACCTCCGCGGAGATGATCGGCGGCGGCGCCGTCGCGTTCATGCGGCTCGGCAACCACGAGGACGCGGCCCGCGCCGCCGACTTCATCGGTCGCGACCACCGCTTCGTCCTGTCGCAGATCACCAAGAACGTCGGGGGGAACGAGTCCCACACCACCACCGAGACCGAGGGCACGGGCGACTCCGAGACCTACAGCACCAGCCGCACCACCGGGACGTCCCGCAACTGGGGGACGTCCCGCTCGTCCGGCACCACCTACTCGGGCGGCGAGATGTTCGGGCTCTTCCCCGACCGCTCGACGTCGCACCAGCGCGGCAGCAACCGGGGCGGCTCCACCAGCACCAGCGACACCGAGGGCACCTCCACGTCCACGTCGCGGAACTGGTCGGCCGCCTACTCCTACGCGGAGGGCACCAACTGGAGCGACGCCGACACCACGCAGCGCGTGTACGAGTACGTCGTCGAACCCGTCACCCTCCAGCACCTGCCCGACCACGCGCTGCTGCTGGTCGAGTCGGCGCCCGGCGGCGGCCGTACGATCACGCCCGTCGAGTGCGACCCGGCCATCATCACGCTGGACCGCGTCACCACCGGCCCCCTCCCGGACCCGCCGCCCCCGCAGCAGGCGCTCCCCGCCCCCGGCCCGGCGCTGGCCTCACCCGGCCCGGCGCCCCAGCCCCAGCAGTGGGGCGCGCCGTCCGCCCCGCAATGGGCCGCCCCGACCGCGCCGCCCCCGCCGCGGGCGCCCCTGTCGACCCGGCCGGGCCCGCCGCCCGGCCAGCAGACCGGACCGCGGCCGCCCGACGACCCCCGCCAGGGCCCGCCGCCGCTGTTCGGCGGGCGGACCTGACCGGCTCAGCCGAGCCGGCGGCGCAGCGCCTGCGCCCGCCGGACGAGGGGCAGCGGCAGCCCGTCTGGCTGGTGCTCGATGCGATGCTCCACGGCCGCGACCAGGTCCGCTCCGAACCCCATGCCCACCGCCGCCGCGTCCGCCCGCGCCTCGCCCCCGGCACCCAGCAGCCGCGCGCCCAGCGAGGCGGCGTAGGCGAGCGCGGCCGGCACCGCCACCAGCGCCGTCACCGCCAGGGCGACGGCGGCGAGCAGGAACACCCCGAGGAACCCGATCGGCCGGTGCCACTCGACGGCCCGCTTCCACATCGGGCCGATCGGCGACCACGCCGTCCGCAGCGCCCACTGCAGCGTCCGGTTCGGCAGCGTCACCTGCGCGTGGACGAACGCCGGCACCGCCCGCCACCCCTGGAGGTGCCCCAGCTCATGGGCGAGGACGGCGGCGAGGTGCCCGGGCGCCAGCGATCGGGCCGACTGCGACGTGACCGCCACCGTGCGCGCTGACGGCCTGCACGCGTTCAACCCGTCCGACTCCACGACCACGAGCCGGTAGCCGCTGACACCGGCGTGCTGCTGCACGTAGCGCCACGCGTGCTCCAGCCGCGCGCGCTCCTCGCCGTCCGGCTCCCGGTAGCCGTACGAACGCGGGGCGCTGAGGGGCGCCAGCAGCAGGAGCGCCCACACGGCGAACACCGAGACGGCGCCCCAGAAGGGCCAGACGGACGCCGCCCCGAACGCGACGGCGGCGACCACGCCCCCTTCGACCAGCACGACGAGGCCGATCGCGACCCTGGCCCGCCCGGACGGCGTGCCCTGCGGTTGCCCTGGCGGAAGATAACGCGGCCCGGGCTCCTCCGCCTGCCGCGGCGCCTCCGCCGCCCGCTGCCCGGGCACCGGCGGCCGACGCACCGGCCCGGCGGCCCGCGGCGCCGGAGGCCGCGAAGCATGAGGCTTCCGCAGCCCCGGCGCCGGAGGCGCCGACGACTCCATCCGAGCCTCCTGCAAGGGCGGCGGCTGCACAGGCCGCGCCGAAGGAGCCCCACCAAGCCGCGGGGGAGGCGCAGACGATTCGAACCGCGCCTGCGGAGGCACGGGCCACGAGCCCGCCCCCCGCCCTGACTCCGCACCCGAGGACGCCCCATGCGGCCGCGCTGCCCGAGCCCCCGCCGAGGGTGGCACCCGCGGAGAAGGCGCCGCGCGGCCCTCACCGAGACTCGGCGGCGGAGTCTCCGCCGGGGGCGGCGGGACGGGTGCGTGCGGGCGTGCAGGCGTCGCGGGGCGCGGTGGTGTCGTGGGGCGCGGTGGTGTCGGGCCGGGCGGTGAGGTGTGCGGCGGGGGTGGAGCGGAGGGCGCGGGGGGCTCGCCCAGGCTTGGTGGCGGAGTCGCCGGTGCTCTCGGCGGAGCTTCCGCCGAGGGAGGCTGCGCGTTTGCGGACGGGCGCGAAGGCGTCGTAAGTCGCGGCGGTGGGTCCTGCGGCCCGGCCGGGGCGGACGGCGTGCGAGCCGCTGTCTCCGGTGAAGCTTCCGGCGAGGGCGGCGAGGGCGGCGAGGGCGGCGAGGGCGGCGAGGGCGGCGAGGGCGGCGGAGGCGCGGCTGGCTGGGGCGGGGGTGAAGGAGCGGCTGCGGGCCGCTGCTGGGGCGGCGAAGGGGGGCGCTGCGGTGTGGGGGACGCGCCGAGGCTCGGCGGGGGAGGCGTGAGGGGGTCGGGCCGAGCCTCTTGGAAGGGCGACTGTGAAGCAGGCGGCGTCTCGGCAACAGGGGGCGTGGCCGCGTGCTGCGGCACCCCAGGGCCCGAAAGCGGGGTGTGCGGTGCTTGTGGTGACCGGGGCGGCTGTGCGGGGTGCGGGGACGGTGCTTCAGGCTCGGCGGCCGCAGGGGAAGGCGGCTCAGGCGCCGGCCGGGGCGTGGGGCCAGGGCGTTGCGGGCGCGGGGCGGGGGCGGGCGGGGGTTCGGCGCTCAGGTTGGCGCGGCGGCGTGCGCGGGAGTCGTAGCGGCGCGACTCGCCGGTCCAGGTCTGGCCGTCCCAGTAGCGTTCGCGACCCATCAACTCCGGATCTGGGTACCACCCAGGTGGTGCGCTCACCGGAACCCCGCCTCCCGTAAGGAACAGATCAAGGCTTGCGCACGGCGCGACACAGCGTCAACACGGCGGTCACAGCTTGGGGGTGAAGGGGCGGCGATGGGCGGGATCGTCCGGCTCGGCGAGGCCGCGCAGGGCCGTCTCGACGAGCTCGATCCCCTGGAGGAGGGAGACGAGGCGGGCGCCCTCGCGGCGGTAGGCGTCCAGGACGGACTCGACGCCGTGCGGGGGGACGACGTCGCCGAGGTCGACGCGAGCGGTGCGGAAGCCCTCCCGGGCCGCCTCCACGGACGCGTGGACGTGGTGGCGGGCCATGCGGGCGAGGGCGATGGGGTAGCGGCGCAGGACGCCGTAGCGCCGGTACTCGGGCGGGACGAGTTCCAGCAGCCAGGCGAGCGCCGTGTCCACGAAGCGGTCGGTGCCCGGCGGATGCACCTGCGAGGGCCAGCCGGGCGGAACGTAGGTGCTCACGAGGGCAGGATAACCCCGATTCGAACCTATGTTCGAGAGCGGTTCGATGTGATCATGCGGGGGGCGGGGTGCGCCGGATCCGGATCTTGCCGGACTCCAGGTCGTCGCGGACGTTGCCGGATCCGGTCTGCTCGTGGTCGTCCTGGCGGAGCACCTTCTCCCGCTCCAGCTCCTCCTGCTTGACCTTCTTGGAGCCCTCGAAGGCGGAGGCGAGGTCCTCGAACATGCCCCCGCCGAAGCCGGCGCCGGTCTCGCCGTCGCCCCTGATGGCCCCCATCAGGGACGACTTGCCCGTCCCCTCGCGGGGCCACTCGATGGTCTCCGGCTCGGCCGCCTCCGGGCGGTTGCCCATCGGACGGCCCTTGACGCGCTTGCGGCGGCGAAAGGGTGGCTTCACACACTCTCCAACGCGATGAGTCTCCAGAATGATCCCAGCGGACATTCAGGTTACAAACGACCACCGGGTGGGAGAACCGGTGAAATCTCCCTGGCGGAGCCCGAACACCGACTGTGGCCGCACCGCGACGGTGGCGTTCACCTCCGGGTCCAGGAAGTCGACACGATAGCGCGTGGCGTACTTGGAGTTGACCAGGTCGATGAAGCGCTGTAGATCCCGCAGTTCGGTGACGATCTCGGCGCGCCCTTCGATGACCACGGGGTTCTCGGCCTCCTCGGTGGTGACCACCACCTGGGGGTTCGCCCGCAGGTTCACCATCTTGCGGGACGGCACCGCGCTGCTGAACAGCAGCGCCTCTCCCGACCAGGCGCCCCAGACCGGCATGGAGTGCGGACGTCCGTCCGGCCGCACCGTGCATACCCAGAAGTTCCGGGCGGCCCGCAGCCGCTCCACGGCCCAGGACCACGGCAGCAGGCCGCTTCCCTCGTGCGGTCCCTGGATGCCGTAACCCGGCATGTACGGACGTTCCGCCTTCGGTTCGACGGGTCGGATGGGCTGGATGGGCTCCGGTTCCGCGGCGGCGCCGGCGGCCGACATGGCGTTCCTCCCTCGGTCGTGCACTGTCCGTCCCATATCGTTACAGACCTTGGCGTCTCGGGGTGACGCTCGGTGGCTCGTTGGGAGCGCCCGGGCGCGGTAGCCTGCGGGACGTGCGCCTATCCCATGTCATCTCCGCTTTGGAGGAGCTCTACCCACCCGCATGGGCGGAGTCCTGGGACGCCGTCGGCCTCGTCTGCGGCGACCCCGGCCAGGAGGTGGGGCGGGTGCTGTTCGCCGTCGACCCCGTCGCCGCCGTGATCGACGAGGCGCTGGCATGGGGGGCCGACCTCGTGGTCACGCACCACCCGCTGCTGCTGCGCGGGGTGCACTCGGTCGCCGCCACCACGCCCAAGGGCCGGCTCCTCCACCGCATGATCACTAACGGGATCGCGCTGCACACCGCGCACACCAACGCCGACCGGGCCGTCCCGGGCGTGTCGGACGCGCTGGCGCGGGCCGTCGGACTCACCGGCGAGCTGCGCCCGATGGTCCCCGCCGACGACGACCCGCGCCGCGGCCTCGGCCGGATCGGGGAGCTGGACGAGCCGGTCGCGCTCCGGGAGTTCACCCGGCGCGCCGCGGCCGGGCTGCCGTCCACCGCCTGGGGTGTCCGGGCGGCCGGCGACCCGGACCGCCCCGTCCGTACCGTCGCCGTCTGCGGTGGCGCCGGCGACTCCCTGCTCGGTACCGCCCGGGCGGCCGGCGTCGACGTCTACCTCACCGCCGACCTGCGGCATCACCCCGCGTCGGAGTTCGCCGAGGAGGGCGGTCCGGCCCTGGTGGACGCCGCGCACTGGGCGACCGAGTGGCCCTGGCTCGCCGACGCCGAGCGGCGCCTGGCCGGGTCGTCCCCAGAAGCGGGCAAGTTGGAGACCCGGGTGTCCACGCTCATCACCGACGCGTGGACCCTTCACGACGAAGGAGCAAAGTGAAAGCCGCACCGCAAGCCCAGCTTCGCCTGATCGACCTGCAGGACCTCGACAGCTCTCTCGACCGGCTGGCGCACCGCCGCCGCACGCTGCCGGAGCTGGCGGAGATCGAGCGGCTGGAGGGCCGGCTGACCGAGCTGCGCGACGCGATCGTGGCGGCCGAGACGGAGGTCGGCGACCTGAGGCGGGAGCAGAAGAAGGCCGAGCAGGACGTCGACCAGGTCCGCACCCGCGCCGACCGCGACCAGAAGCGGCTCGACTCGGGGCAGGTGACCTCGGCGAAGGACCTCAGCAGCCTGCAGACCGAGATCGAGTCGCTGCACCGCCGCCAGTCCGACCTGGAGGAGGTCGTGCTGGAGATCATGGAGCGGACCGAGGAGGCCGAGGGCCGGGTCGCCGCGCTGAACGCCGAGCGCTCCGGCGCGCAGGAGGAACTGGCCGCGCTCACCGAGCGCCGCGACGCCGCCCAGCGCGAGATCGACGACGAGGCCGGGGCGTCGAGCGCCGCGCGCACCGCCGTCGCCAAGGACGTCCCGGACGACCTGCTCGGCCTCTACGAGAAGCTGCGCGGCCAGTTCGGCGGCGTCGGCGCGGCCAAGCTGTACCGCGGCGCCTGCCAGGGCTGCCACCTCGCGCTGAACACGGTCGACCTGAACCGCATCCGGGCCGCCGCCGAGGACGAGGTCATCCGCTGCGAGGAGTGCCGCCGCATCCTCGTCCGGACGCCCGAGTCGGGTCTGTGAGCGCCGGCCGGAAGCTGGTCGTCGAGGCGGACGGCGGGTCGCGCGGCAACCCCGGGCCCGCCGGGTACGGGGCGCTCGTCCGCGACGCGCTGACCGGCGAGGTGCTCGCGGAGGTCGCCGAGTCGATCGGGCACGCCACCAACAACGTCGCCGAGTACCGGGGCCTGATCGCCGGGCTCGCGGCGGCCGCCGGGATCGACCCGTCCGCCCGCGTCGAGGTCCGGATGGACTCCAAGCTCGTCGTGGAGCAGATGTCGGGCCGCTGGAAGATCAAGCACCCGGACATGGTGCCGCTGGCGCTGGAGGCCCGCGAGCTCGCCGCCTCGCTGGGGGCGGTGTCCTACACCTGGATCCCGCGCAACCGCAACGCGCACGCCGACCGGCTCGCCAACGAGGCCATGGACGCCGCCGCCCGCGGCGAGCACTGGACGCGCAAGGTCGAGGAGGCGCCGGAGGACCCCGAGCCGCTTCCCCGGCCCGCCTCGTCCATCCCGACGACCACGCTGCTGCTGCGGCACGGCGAGACGCCCCTGTCGGTCGAGAAGCGCTTCGCCGGGATCGGCGACGTCCCCCTCACCCCGCACGGCCTCGCCCAGGCCCGCGCCGCCGCCCTCGCCCTCAAGGACCGGGGGATCGACGCGATCGTCACCTCGCCGCTGTCCCGCTGCCGCGACACCGCCGCCGAGGTCGCCGCCGTCACCGGCCTGGACGTCCGGGTCGAGGACGGCTTCCGGGAGACCGACTTCGGCGACTGGGACGGGCTCACGTTCGCCGAGGCGGGCAAGGGCTGGCCGGCCGAGCTGAAGGCGTGGCTGGCCGACCCCGACGCCGCTCCGCCCGGCGGGGAGAGCTTCGCCCAGGTGTCCCGCCGCGTCCGCACGGCCCTGGACAAGCTGATGGTCCGCTACCGCGAGCAGACGGTCCTGGTGGTCTCGCACGTCACGCCGATCAAGCTCCTCGTCAAGGACGCCCTGGGCGCGCCCATGTCGTCCCTGTACCGGATGCACCTCGACGTGGCGGCGCTGACGTCCGTCGACTGGTACGCCGACGGCCCGGCGACCCTGCGCGTCTTCAACGACACCCACCACCTCCCCGCCTGACCGGCGACGGGTACGTGTGCGGCACACGGAGCCGCTAACCTTGAACCACGGCGGACGAGCCGGCCGGACGGCCGCGTCGGGGAGCGATCCCCGTCGAGGAAAGTCCGGGCTCCACAGGGCAGGGTGGTCGGTAACGCCGACCCGGGGCGACCCGCGGGACAGTGCCACAGAAAGCAGACCGCTACCGGTCCGCCGGTGGTAAGGGTGAAACGGTGAGGTAAGAGCTCACCAGCGCCCACGGTGACGTGGGCGGCTAGGTAAACCCCACCCGGAGCAAGGTCAAGAAGGGGCCCCGCAAGAGGCCCCGCGCAGGTGCCTGAGGGCGGCCCGCCCGAGCCTGCGGGTAGACCGCTGGAGACCGCCGGCAACGGCGGCCCGAGATGGATGGCCGTCACCGCCGCCCCGCAAGGGACGGCGGACACAGAACCCGGCTTACAGGCCGACTCGTCCGCCCTCTTCCACCCTCAGCGCCTCGCTGGACGGCGGCCAGGCGCCCCGTCCGGCGAAGGCGGGGCCGGGTGGTGGCCGGCTCTCGGTCAGCCTCGGCGTCCCTCGCCGATCGTCCGCAGCTCGGAGACCTCGGCGGGGGCCGCGCGCTCGGCGGCCTTCGCCGCGCACA
>NZ_JBEZJP010000311.1:0-9949 GCF_040653175.1 Actinomadura sp. NPDC048032 | reverse complement strand
GCCGCCGTCGCCGTCGTGCTCGTCGCCGACGGGATGCTGGCGCTGCGCCGCCTGCGGCTTCTCGCCGAGTTCTCCCGCCGCGGCAGTATCGCCGCCACCGCCGCCGCCCTCGGCTACACGCCCTCGGCGGTCTCCCAGCAGCTGGCCGCCCTCGAACGGGAGGCCCGCGTCCCGCTGCTCGACCGGACGGCGCGCAGTGCGGAGCTGACCGACGCCGGCCGCCGCCTCGCCGAGCGCGCCGAGGAGATCCTCGGCCTCGTGGAGACGGCCGAGGCGGAGCTGTCCGCCCAGGCCGACGCGCCCATGGGCCGGGTCGTGGTCACCGCCTTCCCGACCGCGGCCGTCGCGTTCGCCCCCGCACTGGCGCAGAGCCTCGGCGACCATCCCGGGCTCACGTTCGTGCTCCGGCAGACCGCGCCCGGCACCGGCATCCGCCAGGTGCAGAACGGCGAGGTCGACATCGCGCTGATCGACGACTGGACGGGGAAGGTCCCCGACCAGTCACCCGCGGCGCTGGAGTTCTTCCACCTGCGCCGCGACCCCCTCGTCCTGGTCGTCCCCGACACCCACCCCATGGCCCGTCCGGACCGGCCGGTCGAACTGCAGCGGCTGCGGGACGAGCCGTGGATGGCGGCGCCGGCCGGGGAGCCGTCGCGGCAGGCCGTCGAGCGGCTCCTGGACACGGTCGGCGGCGCCCGCCCTGTACCGTGGGAGTTCGAAGGCCTCCACACGATCCTGAGCCTCGTGGCCCGCGGCATCGGTATCACCGCGGTGCCGGCGCTGGCGCTCGCCGCCGGCGACCAGGGCGTGGCGGTCCGGCGCATCCCCGAATGCAGGCTGGCCCGCGAGGTCTACGCCGTTACCCGCACCGCCAGCGTGCGCAGGCCGTCCGTGGCGGTCACCCTGCGGGCGATCTACGCGGCCGCGAAAGAGGTCCAGATCACCGCGCCCGAGTCCTGAAAAGGGTTTGGGGATACCCGGAAGAAGTCCCTCGTGACCTCTGCCCGGAACGCGGAAATAAGCCGGGGAGGCGGGTTCGGAACTGGCCGCATCCGGCCTTGATTCGCACCAAGAGGGCGTCGAGGCCGAACTAACAGGGGAAACGGCTTCGCGGGGACGGATCCGTCGAAACCGGACGGACGCGCGCGGATCATCACGTACGGTGGGGCGAATCGTGAGCACATCCGAGACCATGTACACCGATCGGGGAGCGCAGCGCTCGATGGAACGACCGGCGACCATGACAGCGGAAGAACCGCCAGGCCTGGTGCGGGCACCGAAGCCGCAGGACGGCCAGGGGGCCGCGGGTGGCCACCACATCTTCGAACTGCCGCGGGTGACCGCGCTGCTGATGCACGCGCTCCCGCGCTTCGTCGAGGGGGTCATCGCCCCCGTCGCGGTCTTCTACGCCGCCCTCGTGGTCCTCGGCCTGAACGGCGCGCTCGTCGCCGCCGTCGCCTGGGTGTACGGCGGGATCGTCTACCGGTACGTGCGCGGGCACCCGGTGTCGGGGATGCTCATGCTCGCCGCGGTCGGCGTGACCGTCCGCGCCGCCCTCGCCGCCGCGACGCACAGCGCCGTCGTCTACTTCCTCCAGCCGACCCTCGGCACGCTCGCCGTCAGCATGGCCTTCCTCGCCTCGGTGCCGCTCCGGCGGCCGCTCGCCATGAAACTCGCCAAGGACATGGCGCCGATCCCCGACGCGTTCTACAAGAACGCCCGGGTCCACCAGTTCTTCCTGCGGATCTCGCTGCTGTGGTCGGCGGTGCTGCTCACGAACGTGGGCGTCAGCCTCTGGATGCTCTTCAACGAGTCGATCAGCATGTACCTGTGGTTCCGCACCGGCATCGTCGCGGGCCTGGGAGCGGTCGGCATCGCGATCTCGGTCTGGGGCTTCAAGCGCGTGGTGCGCCACGTCAACCGCGAGCCCGCTGCGGCGGCCGCCCCCGCGATCGCCCCCGCGGCCGGCGCCTGACCGCGCCGTCTTCGGCCCCCGTTCGTCCCCTCTGTCCTCCTCTCACCCTGCTCTGACCCTGCTCTGACCCGTCTGAGCAGCGAATCTCCGCTGATGTCCGAACCTGGGCGTGATTCAGGGCGTCTCCATCCTTAGATAGATTTCACCTACACGGGGTGAATGTTTGAGGTTGGGGGAGTCAGTGGTGACAAAGGGTCGGTTGGGGCCTGTGGTGGCCGGCGGGACGGGAGCGCTGGCGCTGCTCGTGACCGGCTGCTCGATCGGGGGCGAGGGCAAGCTCGCCTCGGGCGGGTCGGACACGACCGTGACGATCACGCCGGCGAACGGGACCGCCCAGGTCAAGCCGGACGGCACGATCGAGGTCAAGGCCTCGGGCGCGAAGCTGGGCAACGTCACCGTCCAGGGCGGGGGCGCCGCGATCTCGGGGAGCTACGGGGACGGCCGCAAGACGTGGCGTTCCACCCGCACCCTGACCCCCGGGACGTCCTACACGGTCACGGCCCAGGCCGGCGAGGGCGGCAAGGCCCGCACGGTCACCAGCTCGTTCACGACGCTGAAGCCCGCCCAGACGCTGTCGATCGCGGACATCACCCCGAACCTCACCGGGGAGAAGGTCGGCGTCGGCATGCCGATCTTCGTCCGGTTCAACCGGCCGGTCGCCGACAAGGCCGCGGTGGAGCGGACGCTGCGCGTCAGCCCGGAGAAGCCGGTCGAGGGCGCCTGGCGCTGGGTCGGCTCCGACCAGGTCATCTACCGGACCAAGACGTACTGGCAGCCGCACCAGACGGTCCGCTTCCAGGCCGACCTCGCCGGGGTCAACGCGGGCGGCGGCGTGTACGGGGCCAAGGACGCGCGGGCGACCATCACCATCGGCGCCGCGCAGATCACCACCGGCGACATCGGCGACCACCACATGACGGTGACGCGGGACGGCGAGAAGCTGCGCACCGTGCCGTTCAGCGCCGGCAACGGCCAGACGCGGGAGTTCACCACCACCAGCGGCGTCCACCTCCTGATGGAGAAGGGCAACCCGGTCACGATGACGTCCCCCGGACGCAAGGAGGGGGACGCGGGCTACTACAAGACCGTCGTGAACTACGCGGTCCGCTTCTCCAACAGCGGCGAGTACGTGCACTCCGCGCCGTGGTCGGTCGGCTCGCAGGGCTCGGCGAACGTCAGCCACGGCTGCCTGAACGTCAGCCCCGCCAACGCCAAGTGGTTCTACGACGTCATGCAGCGCGGCGATGTGATCAAGCTGACCGGGACCGACCGCGAGGTCGAGTGGGACAACGGCTGGAGCGTCTGGCAGCTCTCCTTCGACAAGTGGCGGGAGGGCAGCGCGCTCCGCTGAGACGGCTGCCGGAGGCGGGGGAGGGGCGACGAAACCTCCGTCTTGCAACGCTTTGATCTCAGCCACCCGCAAAAACCCTGGGACATGGCATGATCGTCGACTTTTGTCGCTAATGTCGCTCTGGTAGACGGCGGGGTTCTGGAGGTCAACGGTGCAGCGGAGGCTTTCCGCAGGGGTTCGGGCTGGCGCGGGAATGGCGGGGGTCGTCCTCCTCTTCACGACGGCCTGCAGCGGAGGAGAGAAGGACTCCGGCGTCACCGTCGGAGAGAAGGGCGACGCGAGCGTCCCGCAGGTGACGATCAACCCGGGCAACGGCAACACCAAGGCCAGGCCCGAGGACGGCGTCGTCGTCACCGCCGCGGGCGGGACGCTCGAACAGGTCTCGGTCACGCTCAAGGGCAAGCCCGTGGACGGCGCGATGGCCGCCGACAAGACCAACTGGAAGTCGCGCACGCTGCGCCCCGGTGCCAAGTACCAGGTCACCGCGGTCGCCAAGAGCCCCAAGGGCAAGACGGCCACCGTCAACGCCGTGTTCGCCACGCTCAGGGCCGCCAGCGAGCTCAGCATCGTCGACATCACGCCGAGCAAGAACGAGAAGGTCGGCGTCGGCATGCCGATCCAGGTGGTCTTCAACCGGCCGGTGGCCGACAAGAAGGCCGTCGAGAGCGCTCTCGAGGTCAAGTCGACCACGCCCGCCACCGGCGCCTGGTACTGGCTGAACGACACCACGGTGATCTTCCGTACGAAGAACGGGACCTGGTGGGCGCCCAACCAGCAGGTGACGTTCACCGCCAAGCTGGCCGGGGTGAGGTCGGGCAAGAGGACCTACGGCTTGACGGACTACACTCGCGGGTTCCGCATCGGCGACGAGCACATGGTCAAGGTCAGCACCAAGACGCACAAGCTCGTCGCCACCAAGAACGGCAAGAAGATCCGCAGCTGGGGGATCAGCGCCGGCCGCGGCGGCCGGGTCGTCAACGGCGTCGACACCTACCTCACCACCAGCGGCATCCACCTGACCATGGGCAAGGAGAATCCGGCGATCATGACGTCGGAGTGGATGGGGGTCAAGCCCGACGACAAGGCCAACGGCGGCTACAAGGAGGTCATCCCGCACGCGGTGCGGATCTCCAACAGCGGCGAGTACATCCACTCGATGGCCGCCACGACCTGGGCGCAGGGCCGCCAGAACGTCAGCCATGGCTGCCTCAACTCCCCGCCCGCCGCCGCCCGCTGGTACTACCAGTGGTCCTACCGCGGCGACCCGGTGATCATCACCGGCACCAAGCGCAAGCTGGACCCCATGAACGGCTGGAGCTACTACCAGATGTCGTGGGACCGGTGGGTGAAGGGCAGCGCCCTCGACCGAACCGTGACCACCGGCTGACCATGGCCGGGCCCCGCCCCGGGAACGGCCCGGACACGGCCGTCGGCGATCGGGGACCCGGTGAAGGAGCCAGCGCACCCGCTGCGACTGCGGCGCCGCCTCCGGCGCAGGGCGCACCGCGTCCTGCGCCGCGCGGCGCTCTGGACGCTGCGCCCGCTGCGGCGAAGGCGCCAGCCGCCGCCCGGTGACCGGCTCCGCGTCCGCGTCCTGCTGCAGAACGCCCACGGGACGGGCGGGACGATCCGCACGGTGCTGAACCTGTGCGGCCACCTGGCCCGCGACCACGACGTCGAGATCGTCAGCGTGCTGAAGCGGAGCCGGAGGCCCTTCTTCCCGCTCCCCGCCGGGGTCACGGTCACCTACGCCGACGACCTCCTGGGGCCCAAGGGGCGTTCGGCCCGCGTGCTGTCCAGGCTGCCGAGCCTCCTGACGCCGGCGGACGAGGCGTCGTTCCGCCACATGAGCCTCTGGACGGACGTGTGCCTGCTGCGCCGCGCCGTCTGGCGCGCGGCCCCGCCCGACGTGCTCATCGGGACCAGGCCGTCCCTCAACCTCCTGGCGGCCGAACTGGCGCCGGCCGGGGTGGCGACGATCGGCCAGGACCACATGCACCTCGGCGCCTACCGGCCCGCCCTCCGGCGGCAGATCGTCCGCGCCTACCGCCGGCTCGACGTCGTCACCACGCTCACCGAGGCCGACCGCGCCGAGTACGAGGCGGCGCTCGCGGGATCCCCCGTGCGCGTCGTCCGCATCCCGAACGCCGCGCCCGCGCTGCCGGAGCGGCCGTCGCAGCGCGTGCACAAGGTCGTCGTGGCGGCGGGGAGGCTCGTCCACGCCAAGGGCTTCGACGTGCTCCTGCGCGCGTTCGTGCCGATCGCCGCCGAGCACCCGGACTGGACCCTGCGGGTCTTCGGGGGCGGGCCCCGGCGCGACCGGCTCCGCGCGCTGATCGACGACCTCGGCCTCGGCGGGCGGGCCGAGCTGTGCCCCCGCACCCGGGACCTGCACGGGGAGATGGGGCGGGCGGCGGTCTACGCGCTGTCGTCGCGCCGCGAGGGCATGCCCATGGTCGTCATCGAGGCCATGGGGATGGGGCTGGCGGTCGTGGCGTTCGACTGCCCGACCGGGCCGGCCGAGATGATCGTCCACGGCCGGGACGGGCTGCTCGTCCCCGCGGGGGACGAGGACGCCCTGACCGCGGCGCTCCGCGCGGTGATCACGGACTCCGGCCTGCGGGACCGCCTGGGCGAGGCGGCCCTGCGGTCCGCGCGGGCCCACCACCTGGACCGGATCGGCCCCCGGTGGTCCCGTCTGATCCGCGAGCTCGTCCCCGCCGCCCCGCCCCCGCGGCGGGCCCGGCGGGCCGGCGTCAGCCCCTGAGCAGGCCGCGCACGTAGGCGGCCTGGCCCGCGTGCTGGAGGTCGTCGGAGACCACGCTGACCAGCCGGACCGCCAGCGTGACCGGCGGATCCCACGCCCGGTCGACGATCCGGGGGAGGTCGGCGTCGGTCAGCGCGGACACGTATCGGACGGTCCGGGCGTGGACGGCGTCGTGATACCCCGTGAGCAGGTCGGCCTCCACCCGGACGGCGGCGACGTCGTCCGGCGTGTGGCCGTATCCGGTGTCGGAGACGTCGAACGGAAGGGCGAAACGGTCGGCCCAGCCGTCCCGCGTCCACACCTGGTCGGTGCCGGCGACCCCGGCGACGTGGTCGTCCTGGATACGGGTGAGGTGCCAGACGAGCCACGCGATCGAGTTGGCGTCCTCGGCGGGGCGGCGGGCGAGCTGCGGCCCGCTGAGGCCTCCGACCGCCCCGTGGACGACCTGGCGGATCCGGTCGAACGCGTCGGTGAGCAGTTCAGCACTGGTCATTGGTCCGACGCTACCGTGGCCCGGCCCGGCCTCCAGGCTCCGGCCCCCGCATCCGGACGAGTCGCGAGGGGGATTTCGGCGTTCCGCTTGATACTCCTTGTGATCGATACGATCCTTGCTGTAGTCGATCGGGAGGTCATCCGCCGCGGCGACGACCCGCGCGCCAGGGCGCGCCCGCGGACCACGGCGTGACGGCGCGCATCCGTGCCGTTGGAAGGGGGACCGGGGGTGAACGGCTCCGCGTTCGTGCACCAAGGCTGCGTCTACTCCAGCGACGACGAATTCTTACGGATGGCGGTCCCGTTCATCGACGAGGGGCTCCGGCGGGAGGAGCCGGTGCTGGTGACCACCACGCCCGTCAATCTCGGCCTGGTGCGGACCGCCCTCGGCCGGCACGCCCGCAACGTCGACTACGCCGAGTCCGCGTCCTTCGGCCGCCGCCCGCCGCAGCGCGTCGCCGCGTTCACCGGCTACCGGCACCGGCATCCCGGCGCCGCGCGCGTCCGCATCCTCGCCGAGCCCGTGTGGGCCGGACGGTCGGCCCGGCAGGTCGAGGCGTGGGAGTGCATGGACTCCGCCCTCAACGCGGTCCTGGCCGGCACCGGCATCCACATGGTCTGCCCCTACGACGCCCGCACCCTCGAACCGGAGATCGTCGGCAACGCCCTGCGCACCCACCCGCACATGGTGGACGGCACCGACGTGGCCGCGAGCCCGGGGTACACCGAGCCGGTCGCCTTCGTCCGCGACCGGGCGGCACCGCTGGCCGCCCGCCCGGACGACGCCGTCACCGTGCCGTTCACCGGCGACCTGGCCCGGATGCGGCACACCGTCGTGCTGGAGACGGCGCTGCTCGGGCTGTCCGGCGAGCGCTTAATGATCTTCGCGGCGGCGGTCGGCGAGATGCTCACCGGCGTGCCCGGCGCCGGGGGCCGCCGCCCGAGCGTCGCGCTGTGGGGCCGGCCCGGGGAGGTCGTCTGCGACGTCGACCTGCCCGCCACCGCGTCCCTCGATCCCTTCATCGGCCTGCACCCGCCGACGCTCGATCCGCGGCCGGGCGACGGCATCTGGCTCGCCCGGCAGATCTGCGACCACCTCGACGTGCGGTCCGGGCCGAGCGGCACCACGGTCCGGCTGCACACCCCGACCCTGCGCGACACCGACACCGACACCGACACCGACACCTGCGGCGGCGCCGGTGCCTGACCCGGGTCCCGGTGCCTGAGCCGGGCGTCCGCGCAGTTGGCGGGCCACCGAATGGGTAGGCGACCGGCATGAGCACTCCCGCGCCCGACCGGCGCCCGCCCGACCGCGGGTTCGCGGCAGAACTGCGCGACGCGGTGACGCTCCGCGCGTTCGCCCTGATCAGCGGGGTCCTTCTGCTGCAGTTCGGGTTCATCCTGTCCTACATCGGCGCGTTCCATTCGCCGGCTCCGCACCGCGTCCCCGTCGCGGTGGTCGCGCCGCCGGCCGTGGCGGGCCAGGTCGTCGCGCGGGTGAACGCGCTGGAGGGCGCACCGCTGAAGGCCCGCACGGCGCCCGACGCGCAGCAGGCCCGCCGCGACATCCTGCACCGGGACGTCGACGCGGCGATCATCGTGAACCCGCGCGGCGGCACCGACACGCTCCTGGTCGCCTCCGCCGCCGGCCCGGCGCTCGCCGGCACCGCGACCGACGTGGCGCACCGGCTGGAGACCGCCCAGGGCCGGCAGGTGACGGTCGTCGACATCCGGCCCCCCGGCCCCAAGGACGGCCGGGGCCTGTCCTCCTTCTACCTCGTCATCGGCTGGGTCGTGGGCGGCTACCTGGCGGCGGCGATCCTCGCGGTCGCGGGCGGCGCCCGCCCGGCCAACGCGCGCCGCACGGTCATCCGGATGGGGGCGCTCGCCCTGTACGCGGTCGTGTCGGGGCTCGGCGGCGCCCTCATCGCCGGTCCGCTCCTCGGCGCCCTTCCGGGCCACTTCTTCCCGCTCTGGGGGATCGGGGCGCTCGTGGTCTTCGCCGCGGCGGCCGCCACCGCCGCGCTCCAGACGCTGTTCGGGCTCGTCGGGATCGGCCTGGCGATCCTGCTGTTCGTCGTCCTCGGCAACCCCAGCGCCGGCGGCGCCTACCCGGTCGCGCTCCTGCCGCCGTTCTGGCGCTCGATCGGCGGGTGGCTTCCTACCGGCGCGGCCACGACCGCCGTCCGCAACACCGTCTACTTCTCCGGCAACGCCACGGCGCACGCGCTGTGGGTGCTGGCAGGGTGGGCGCTCGCCGGGGCGGTCGTCGCCCTGGCCGTGTCCGCGTTGCGCCCGCGGACGACCGCCCCGGCCGAGGGGACCGCCTCAGCCCGGAGGGCTTGACGCCGGCAGTCGGACGGTCACGACGAGGCCGCCCCCGGGGCGCGGCGACGCGGTCACCGTGCCGCCGTGGGCCGTCGCGGTCGCCCGGACGATCGACAGCCCGAGGCCCGAGCCGCGGTCGGAGCGCACCCGGTCGTTGCCGAGCCTCCGGAACGGCTCGAAGATCGTCTCGATCTCGTAGGCGGGGACCGTCGGTCCGGTGTTGGCGACCGTGAGCTCGGCCCAGCCGTCCCGGACCCGGGTGGCGACGTGCACCTCGCCGCCGTCGCGGTTGTGCCGGATCGCGTTCTCCACCAGGTTCTGCACGAGCCGCTCCACCAGCACCGGGTCGCCGGAGGCGGGAGCCGGGCCGAGCAGGCGGTCCGCGGTCACGCCGCGGCCCTCCGCCTCGGCGGCGGCCTGCCGCAGGACGTGCCCGGCGACGTCCGCGAGGTCGAGCGGCCCGGCGTCGACCACGACGTTCTCGGTCCCGGCGAGGGTGAGCAGCCCGTCGATGAGCCGCTCGTGCCTGCCGTTGACGACCAGCAGCGACTCGCCGAGCCGCTTGACGTCGTCGGTGGCGTCCGGGCGCCGCACCGCCACGTCGACCAGCGTCCGGTTGATGGCGAGGGGGGTGCGCAGCTCGTGGGAGGCGTTCGCGACGAACCGGCGCTGCCCGTCGAACGCCCGCGCCAGCCGGCCGAGCATGGTGTCGAAGGTGTCGGCCAGCTCCTTGACGTCGTCGCGCGGGCCCTCGTAGGCGATCCGCTCGGTGAGGTCGTGGCTGCGGGCGACGCGGCGGGCCGTCTCGGTGATCGCGTGCACGGGGCGCAGGGCCCGGTCGGCGAGAAGCCAGCCGAAGCCGAGCCCCGCCGCGCCCACCAGGCCGAGCGCGATGCCGCCCTGGGTCAGCAGCGCGTTGAGGGTTTCCCGCTGGTAGTCCTCACGCCCCTTGATCAGGGCGCCCTGCACGCGCCGCACGGTGAGGTCCGACTCCTCCCCGGGCATCGGAGCGGCCTCCTTCACGGCCGCGGGTCCC
>NZ_JBEZJP010000310.1:0-9988 GCF_040653175.1 Actinomadura sp. NPDC048032 | reverse complement strand
GGACGCCGGCGCGAACGGGAAGCGGCGCCGTCTCCGCCGCGGCGGGTTCGCGGCCGACACCGACGCCGGCGCGCTCCAGCGTCCGCGGCCGCCCGTGCGCCCGGCCCCGGAGGCGGGACGCCCCGCCGCGCGCACGCCGTCCGAGGCCCCGGACCGCGGTGAGGGCCGGCAGCTCAGGCGCCGCCCGGACGGGCCCTTCCCCCGTCACCTGCCGCGCCGCCTTCCGCGCAGGCAGGAGGCCCCGACGATGTTCGCGGAGCCGGTGGAGAGGCCCGACGCGCAGCCGCTCGCCGACCCGCGTCCCCGCCTCGACGATCTGCGCCGCCTGGCCCGCAAACGCGCCCTCGACTACCAGAACCGCCCCGCCGACGACTGACGGCGCCCCGCGCCTCGCGTCCGGATCGGTGCGGGCTCGGGCGGTCAGTTCTCGTCGCGGCCCTCTTCGCTGTCGATCACGCCGTCGACGTAGCCCCGGGCGTACTCCCAGCTGACGTAGTCGACGGGATCGGGGGAGAGCGCGGGCTCGTGCACGCGGGGGAGGCCCTCGTCGAGCAGGTGGCGCAGGTTGCCGTGCAGCAGCTCCCAGTCGATGTAGTGCATCTTGCCGCAGTCGCCGCAGTCGACCGTGAGGCCGCGCACCCCGAGCGGCTCCAGCAGGGCCCGGAAGACCTCCAGGTCGGCGAGGTCGGCCAGCACGTCCTCCCGCTCCGTCACGCTGAGCGGAGCGGTCTCGTCGCCCGGGTCGCCGAGCGCCGCCGCCGGATCCTCCGGATCTCCGGCGAACGGGTCGAGCGGAGCATCGTCGTGCACACCCCCACGCTACTGCGGGACGGCACGGGAGGTGCACCCCCCGGCCTCCTCCGTGCGCGAACGAGCGCGAAGGGCGCGTGCACGGAGGGGAATGCGAAGGAGCGCCCGGCGTGTTGGCAGATGTCATCAAGACCACGTGAGCGCCGCGCCCAAAGCCCGCCCGGCCGTCGGCCCAGCCCCTACCATGGGGACAGGGTCCCTTGTGACCTGGCCCGATGCCGCCACCACCATGGGAAGGTTGTCATGAACCCCGCCGCCGAGCCCGACAAGTTCCTCCCGCAGGGCCTGACCTTCGACGACGTGCTCCTGCTGCCGGGCTACTCCGACCTGCAGCCCGGCGAGGCCGACACCACGACCCGGCTGACCCGCGAGATCTCGCTGCGGATCCCGCTCGTCTCGGCGGCGATGGACACGGTGACCGAGGCCCGCACCGCGGTCGCGATGGCGCGCCAGGGCGGCATCGGCGTGCTGCACCGCAACATGTCGATCGAGGAGCAGGCCGCGGAGGCCGACCGGGTCAAGCGCTCCGAGGCCGGGATGATCACCAACCCGGTGACCTGCCTGCCGGACGCCACGCTCGCCGACGTCGAGGAGCTGTGCGCCCGCTACCGGATCTCCGGCGTGCCGGTCACCGACGTGCGCGGCGTGCTCGTCGGCATCGTGACCAACCGCGACATGCGCTTCGAGACGGACCTGTCGCGTTCCGTCCGCGAGGTGATGACGCCGATGCCGCTCATCACCGCCCCGGTGGACGTCTCCCGCGAGGAGGCGTTCCGCCTGCTCGCGGGCAACAAGGTGGAGAAGCTCCCGCTCGTCGACGGCGAGGGCCGCCTCAAGGGCCTGATCACCACCAAGGACTTCACCAAGAGCGAGCAGTACCCCGACTCCACCAAGGACGCCGACGGCCGCCTGCTCGTCGCCGCGGCCGTGGGCGTCGGCGAGGACGCGCTGCGCCGCGCCCGCGCCCTCATCGAGGCCGGCACCGACGTGATCATCGTGGACACGGCGCACGGCCACTCCAAGGGCGTCGCCGACACGATCGCCGCGATCAAGGGCAACTCGTCGGTCCAGGTCGTCGGCGGGAACGTCGCCACCGCGGCGGGCGCCCAGGTGCTGGTGGACGCGGGCGCCGACGCGATCAAGGTCGGGGTGGGCCCCGGCTCGATCTGCACCACCCGCATCGTCGCCGGCGTCGGCGTCCCGCAGATCACCGCGATCTTCGAGGCGGCCCGCGCGGCGAAGGCGGCGGGCGTCCCGGTGATCGGGGACGGCG
Organism: Actinomadura sp. NPDC048032; assembly: GCF_040653175.1. NCBI lineage: Bacteria > Bacillati > Actinomycetota > Actinomycetes > Streptosporangiales > Thermomonosporaceae > Actinomadura > Actinomadura sp. NPDC048032. Next base: position 7,905 of record NZ_JBEZJP010000310.1, on the reverse strand, counting down.
GCCTGCAGTACTCGGGCGACATCGCCAAGGCCCTGGTCGCGGGCGCCGACACCGTGATGCTCGGCAGCCTGCTCGCCGGCGTCGAGGAGTCCCCGGGCGAGCTGATCTTCGTCCACGGCAAGCAGTACAAGTCCTACCGCGGCATGGGCTCGCTCGGCGCGATGCGCAACCGCGAGCGCGGCGCCTCCTACTCCAAGGACCGCTACGCCCAGGCCGACGTCAACGCCGAGGAGAAGCTGATCCCCGAGGGCGTCGAGGGCCAGGTTCCCTACCGCGGTCCCCTCGCCAACGTCGCGCACCAGCTCGTCGGCGGTCTCCACCAGTCGATGTGGTACGCGGGCACCCGCACCGTCCCCGAGCTCCAGGAGCGGGGCCAGCTCATGCGCATCAGCGTCGCGGGCCTGCGCGAGAGCCACCCGCACGACATCCAGATGACGGTGGAGGCCCCCAACTACCAGGGCCGGTGACCTGACGTAAGCTCTTCCGGGGCTTGGTCCCGCGAACCGCGGGAAGACCGATTCAGGTGGAGGAAGGGCGCAGTGGCTGCTGAGGTGGAGATCGGCCGTGGCAAGAGCGGCCGCCGGGCGTACGCCTTCGACGACATCGGCATCGTGCCGTCCCGCCGGACGCGCGATCCCGAGGAGGTCAGCGTCGCCTGGCAGATCGACGCCTACCGGTTCGACATGCCGCTGGTCGTCGCGCCGATGGACAGCGTCGTCAGCCCGGCGACGGCGATCGCCGTCGGACGGCTCGGCGGCCTGGCCGTGCTCGACCTCGAGGGGCTCTGGACGCGCTACGACGACCCGGGGCAGCTGCTCGCCGAGATCGCCTCGCTGGACGACGTCCGCGCCACCCAGCGGCTCCAGGAGATCTACTCCGAGCCGATCAAGGAGGAGCTGATCGGCCGCCGGATCGAGGAGGTCCGCGAGGCGGGCGTCACGGTCGCGGCGCGGCTGTCGCCGCAGCGCACGGCCCAGTTCCACAAGGCCGTGATCGACGCCGGCGTCGACCTGTTCGTGATCCGCGGGACGACCGTGTCCGCCGAGCACGTGTCGGGGCGGGCCGAGCCGCTGAACCTCAAGCAGTTCATCTACGACCTCGACGTCCCCGTGATCGTCGGCGGCTGCTCCACCTACACCGCGGCGCTGCACCTGATGCGCACCGGCGCGGCCGGCGTGCTGGTCGGGTTCGGCGGCGGCTCCGGGCACACGACGCGGACCGTCCTCGGCGTCGCCGTCCCGATGGCCACCGCGGTCGCCGACGTGGCCGCCGCCCGCCGCGACTACATGGACGAGTCCGGCGGCCGCTACGTGCACGTGATCGCCGACGGCGGCATGGTCAACAGCGGCGACATCGCCAAGGCGTTCGCCTGCGGCTCCGACGCCGTGATGGTCGGCTCCCCGTTCGCCCGCTCCACCGAGGCGCCCGGGCGCGGCTACCACTGGGGCAGCGAGGCCCACCACGGCGACGTCCCCCGCGGCACCCGCATCGAGATCGGCACGATCGGGACGATGGAGCAGATCCTGCACGGCCCGTCCCACGTCGCGGACGGCTCCATGAACCTCATCGGCGCGCTGCGCCGCTCGATGGCCACCGCGGGATACACCGAGCTGAAGGAGTTCCAGCGGGTCCAGGTCGTCGTGGCCCCCGGCCAGTCCACCGACTGAGAGCGACCCCACGCCCGTTCTTTCACATCTCGGTGTGAACCGGTCCTTACTCTTGGGTAAGAACCGTTCGGAAACCGAACCGCTGTGGGGGGATGCGCGATGACGGGATCACCGGTGACCGGTCTTGGAAGCTCGCGGCTCGGCCCGGCCGAGCGCGCGGCGGCGCTCGACCGCATGGCCCGCGAGGAGTTCGACGTGGTCGTCGTCGGCGGCGGCATCGTCGGCGCCGGCGCGGCGCTCGACGCGGCCACCCGGGGCCTGTCCGTGGCGGTGGTCGAGGCCCGCGACTTCGCGTCCGGCACGTCGTCCCGCTCGTCCAAGCTGATCCACGGCGGGCTGCGGTACCTGGAGCAGTACAACTTCGACCTCGTCCGGGAGGCGCTGACCGAGCGCTCGCTGCTGCTCCAGCAGATCGCGCCGCACCTCGTGCAGCCTGTCCCGTTCATGCTGCCGACCACGCACCGCGTGTGGGAGCGCGCTTACCTCGGGGCGGGCGTGGCCCTCTACGACGCGCTGGCCTTCCAGATGGGCAGCACGCGAGGCGTCCCGCACCACCGCCACCTGACGCGCCGCGGGGCGCTGCGCCTCGCGCCGTCCCTGCGCAAGGACGCCTTCACCGGGGCGATCCAGTACTGGGACGCGATGGTCGACGACGCCCGCTTCGTCATGACCGCCCTGCGGACGGCCGCGGAGTACGGCGCCCAGATCGCCTCGCGCACCCAGTGCCTGGGGTTCCTGCGCGAGGGGGAGCGCGTCACCGGCCTGCGCATCCGCGACCTTGAGGGCAACACGACCAGCGAGGTCCGCGCCAAGCAGGTCGTCAACGCCACCGGCGTGTGGACCGACGACATCCAGGAGCTCGTCGGCGGGCGCGGCCAGATCCACGTGAAGGCGTCCAAGGGCATCCACCTGGTGGTGCCCAAGGACCGCATCCACTCCGCAACCGGGATCATCCTGCGCACCGAGAAGTCGGTGCTGTTCGTGATCCCCTGGGGCCGCCACTGGATCATCGGCACCACCGACACCGCCTGGGACCTCGACCGGGCGCACCCCGCCGCGTCCAAGGCCGACATCGACTACGTCCTGGACCACGTCAACGCCGTCCTCACCACGCCGCTCACCCATGACGACGTGGAGGGCGTCTACGCGGGCCTGCGCCCCCTCCTCACCGGCGAGACCGAGGAGACGTCGAAGCTCTCCCGCGAGCACGTGGTCGCGCACCCCGTCCCGGGCCTCGTCCTCGTGGCGGGCGGCAAGTACACGACCTACCGGGTCATGGCCAAGGACGCCATCGACGCCGTCGCGCACGGCCTCGACGGCAAGGTCGCCGAGTCCTGCACCGACCGCATCCCGCTCGTGGGCGGCGACGGCTTCCAGGCCATGTGGAACGCGCGGCACCGCCTCGCCTCGCGCTCCGGCCTGCACGTCGCCCGGATCGAGCACCTGCTGCGCCGCTACGGGACGCTCCTGGACGACCTGCTCGAACTCATCTCCGACAGGCCCGACCTCGCCAAGCCGCTGGACGGCGCCGACGACTACCTGCGCGCCGAGGTCGTCTACGCCGCCACCCACGAGGGCGCCCGCCACCTCAACGACGTCCTCGCCCGCCGCACCCGCATCTCCATCGAGACGTGGGACCGCGGCGTCGGCGTCGCCCAGGAGGCCGCCGACCTTCTCGCGCCCGTCCTCGGCTGGTCCAAGAAGCAGCGCGACCGCGAGATCGAGTACTACCGCAAGCGCGTCGAGGCCGAGCGCGCCTCCCAGACCCAGGACGGCGACCAGGAGGCCGACGCCCGCCGCCGGGGCGCCCCCGAGATCGTCCCCGTGGCGACCCCCTGACCCGGGCGCCGGCGGTTCAGGGCCGGGGCCGTCCCTGCACGAGCGTCTTGCCGGTGCTGTAGAGGTCGGCCGGGACCCGGACGGGGTCGAGGAGGTGCTGGAAGGCCAGGCCGAAGTCGAGGGCCATGGTCAGGGTGGCGCGGTCGCCCGGGGTCGGCTCGCCCGGGGCCGGGCCGTCGGGGGCGGAGCCGTCGGCGGGCTCCAGTTCCCGGGCCAGCTGTTCCCGGCGTTCGGCGTACCAGTCGGCGATGCGCCACCCGGCGGCGTAGTCGCGCATCCCGTAGAGCCAGAACTCGACCAGGAGGAGGGCGAGGCGGCGGGGGGCCTCGTCGGAGTCGCGGCGGGACGGGCGGCCGGTGCGGTCGGCGTCCTCGGCGGCGGCGCGGAGCTCGTCGCAGACGTCGGTGCGGGTGCGGGCGCTGGTGATGCGCTCCATGAGGGCGAGGAGCAGGTCGGTCTTGCCCGCGAAGTTGGAGTAGACGGCGCCCTTGGTGAGTCCGGCGGCCGCCGCGATGTCGTCGAGCGAGGCGCCGTGGATGCCGCGCTCGGCCCAGAGGCGCTCGGCGGCGGCGAGCAGGGCGGCGCGGGTCTGCTCGCGGCGGTCCCGGCGCGCGCCGGGGCGGGCGGCGCCGCTCTCGGGTGTGTGGCCGCGGGCATGCGTCATCGCTGTCCCTCCCCTGGGCAGCGCCGCCCCCCGACGGCGCTGAGATTCTCCTCCTGCTTTCGGGATACACCGGGTGGGGGCGGTCAGTCTCCGACTTGCACAACTCCACCCGGCTTGGAACGGTCCGTTCGGTAGCGGTCATCACTCGCGGACGGAAGCCGCGGGGAGCGCGACCGGAGATAGCGCCCCGAGTGGGGCGAATCACTGCAAGTAGCGCATTACTTGCGGGTAGCCAAACTGGGCGGGTGGTCATACCCTGCCTGCATGGCATCCCCGACGGTTCCCGCCGAAGGCGCGGCAGGCTCTGCCGAAGGCGCGGCGAACACTGCCGAAGGCGCGGCGGACTCTGCCACGGGCGCGGCAGAGCACACGCTTCCCCGGACTCTGGTCGACCGGCTGGTCTCGCACGTCGCCTCGGACGGCGCCGAGACCGCGACGATCCCGAGCCCCTTCACCGGTGAGCCCCTCGCGACCGTTCCGCTGTCGAGCCCCGAGGACGTCCGGGCCGCCTACGAGCGGGCGCGCGAGGCCCAGCGGGCCTGGGCGGCGCTGCCCGCGGGGGAGCGCGCCAAGCCCTTCCTGCGGCTCGCGGGCGCGCTCGTCGACCGGCGCGCGGAGATCCTCGACATCATCCAGCTGGAGACCGGCAAGGCGCGCCGGCACGCGATGGAGGAGTTCCTCGACGTCGCGCTGTGCTCGCTCTACTACGCCCGGCGGGCGCCGCGGCTGCTGAAGCCCCGCCGCCGCAAGGGGATGATGCCGGGGCTGACCCGCGTCCAGGAACTGCGGCACCCGAAGGGCGTCGTGGCGCTGATCGCGCCGTGGAACTACCCGTTCGCGCTCGGCGCCAGCGACATCGCTCCGGCGCTGATGGCGGGCAACGCGGTCGTCCACAAGCCCGACACCCAGACGTGCCTGTCCAGCCTGTGGGTGCTGGACCTGCTGGTCTCGCTCGGGCTGCCCCGCGACCTCTGGCAGATCGTCGTCGGCGATCCCGCCGAGATCGGCGACCCGCTGGTGGACGACGCCGACTACGTCTCGTTCACCGGCTCCACGCGCGGGGGCAAGGCGATCGCGGAGAAGGTGGCGCCGCGGCTGGTCGCCTACTCGCTGGAGCTCGGCGGCAAGAACCCGATGATCGTCATGCCGGACGCCGACGTCGAGCGCGCCGCGCGCGGCGCCGTCCGCGCGTGCTTCACCAACGCCGGCCAGCTGTGCATCTCGATCGAGCGGATGTACGTCCACGAGGACGTCTACGACCGGTTCGTGCCGCGGTTCGTCGAACTCGTCAAGGGCATGCGGCTCGGCACCGGCCTGGACTTCGACGCCGAGATGGGCTCGCTGACCCACAAGCGCCAGCTGGACGCGGTGACGGCGCACGTGGACCAGGCCGTCAAGGAGGGCGCGACCGTTCTGACCGGCGGGAAGGCCCGTCCCGACGTCGGCCCGCTGTTCTACGAGCCGACGGTCCTCGCGGACGTCACCGGCGACATGGACCTGTGCGCGAACGAGACGTTCGGCCCCGTCGTCGCGGTCTACAAGTACCGGGACGAGGACGAGGTCGTCGCCCGCGCCAACGACACGCCCTACGGGCTGAACGCGTCGGTGTGGACGAAGAACCCGGCGCGGGGCCGCCGCCTGGCCGCCCGCATCCAGGCGGGGACGGTCAACATCAACGACGGCTACGGCGCCGCCTACGCCTCCTACGACTCCCCGATGGGGGGGATGAAGCAGTCGGGCGTGGGACGCCGCCACGGGGCCGAGGGGCTGCTGAAGTTCACCGAGGTCCAGACCGTCGCGAGCCAGCACTTCATGGACCTGGAGCCGCCCGGCGCGATCGGCTACGACACCTTCGCCGACTACATGGCCACCGGCATCAAGCTCATGAAGAAGCTGCGGATCAAGTAGGGATCTCCTGTGAAGCATGACTTCGACGTGCTCGTCGTCGGGTCGGGGTTCGGCGGCAGCGTCGCGGCGCTCCGGCTGACCGAGAAGGGCTACCGGGTCGGCGTCATCGAGGCCGGCCGCCGCTTCGACACGAACCCGGACGGCGCGCCGGGGTCCCGCTATCCGGAGCTGCCGAAGACGAACTGGCGCATCGCCCGCTACCTGTGGGCGCCCGCGCTCGGCCTGACCGGCATGCAGCGGATGCACCTCATCCGCGGCGCGAAGTCGAGCCGCGTGATGGTGCTGGCGGGCGCGGGCGTCGGCGGCGGATCGCTCAACTACGCCAACACGCTGTACGTCCCGCCGGAGCCGTTCTTCAAGGACCGGCAGTGGGCGCACATCACCGACTGGCGGGACGAGCTGGCGCCCTACTACGAGCAGGCCAAGCGCATGCTCGGCGTCGTCCGGAACCCGACGACGACGGCGGCCGACAAGGTCATGAAGCGGGTCGCCGACCGGATGGGCAAGGGCGAGACCTTCGTCAAGACGCCGGTCGGCGTCTACTTCGGGAGCGGCGCCGGGATCGAGAGCGCCGACCCCTACTTCGGCGGGGCGGGCCCGCGCCGGCGCGGCTGCCTGGAGTGCGGCGAGTGCATGGTGGGCTGCCGTCACGGCGCGAAGAACATGCTGACGGAGAACTACCTGTACCTGGCCGAGAGGGCGGGCGCCCGGGTGATGCCGCTCAGCCGCGTCACCTCGGTGCGGCCGCGCGCCGGCGGCGGGTACGAGGTCGAGATCGTCCGCACGGGCTCGTTCGGCCGCAACCGCAAGACGCTCACCGCCGAGCAGGTCGTGTTCGCCGCCGGCACCTACGGGACGCAGAAGCTCCTGCACAAGCTCAAGTCGACCGGGCTGCTGCCGCGCCTGTCCGACCGGCTCGGCGCCCTGACCCGCACCAACTCCGAGGCGATCCTCGGCGGCGGGCGCCGCAACGGCAGGCCGGGGCCGGACTTCTCCGAGGGCGTGGCGATCACGTCGTCGTTCCACCCGACGCCGGACACCCATATCGAGCCCGTCCGGTACGGCCGGGGCTCGAACCTGCTCGCCTCCCTCCAGACCCTCCTGGTGGACGGCGACCGGCCGGGCGAGCGGCACACGCCCCGGATCCGCAAGTTCGCCCGCGAGGTGCTGCGCAAGCCGGGCGACCTCCTCCAGCTCTTCGACGTCCGCCACTGGTCGGAGCGCACGGTCATCGCCCTGGTCATGCAGACCCGCGACAACTCGATCACGCTGCGGCCGAGGAAGGGCCCGTTCGGCTGGGACGTCCGCGCGACGGCCGGGCACGGCGAGCCGAACCCGACGTGGATCCCCGAGGGGCACGAGGCGACCCGCCGGATCGCCGAGGAGATCGGCGGCATCCCGGGCGGCGCCTGGGGCGACCTGTTCGACATCCCGATGACCGCGCACTTCCTCGGCGGCTGCGCCATCGGCGACTCCGCCGAGACGGGGGTGATCGACCCCTACCACCGCGTGTACGGGCACCCGGGCCTGCACGTCGTGGACGGCTCCGCCGTCTCGGCCAACCTGGGCGTCAACCCGTCCCTCACCATCACGGCGCAGGCCGAGCGGGCCATGGCGTTCTGGCCGAACCGCTCGGAGGACGACCCGCGTCCCGCGCTCGGCGACTCCTACCGTCGCGTGGCCCCCGTCGTCCCGAAGAACCCGGCCGTCCCGGCCGAGGCCCCCGCCGCCCTGAGGCTCCCTATCGTCGGCATCACCTGAGGACGAGTCCCCGCCCACCTTGATCCGCGAGATCCCGTCCGGCTTTCGGAGATCGACCAGCCCGTA
>NZ_JBEZJP010000309.1:0-10022 GCF_040653175.1 Actinomadura sp. NPDC048032 | reverse complement strand
GCACAGCTCCAGGGCCCGCCCGATCCCCACGATCTCGACCAGCGGCTTGGTGCCGGTCAGGTCCGGGACGAGCCCGAGCGCGGGCTCCTTCATGCCGGTCGGTTCCCGCGCCCCGCTGCTGTGGGCGGCGGAGAAGGCCGCCCGGAACGAGGAGGCGCGGCGGGCGCACGAGCGGGGCCGGCTGCTGTTCGGGTCGATCGACACCTGGCTGGTCTGGAAGCTCACCGGCGGCGCCCGGCACGTCATGTCCGCGACGAACGCCGTCGCGGCCGGTGCCTACGACCTGCGGACCGGCGGCTGGTACGGGCCCTGGGCGGACTTCCTCGGCTGCCCGCCCGACATCCTGCCGTCCGTCGTGGACGAGGACGGGGACTTCGGCTCCACCGACCCGTCCGTCCTCGGGGTGCGGCTGCCGATCCTGGCGGTCATGGGCGACCAGCACGCGGCGATGGTCGCGCTCGGCGCGCACCGGCCCGGCCAGGCGATGTGCGTGCACGGGACGGGCACGTTCCTGGACGCCGTCGCGGGCGACCGGCCGCCCGCCCACCGCGACCGGGTGCCCGGCGTGCTGACCCTGGTCGCCTGGCGCTCGCGCGGCGTGCCGCTGTTCAGCCTGGAGGGGTTCGCCGCGACGACCGGCTCGGCGGTGCGCTGGCTCTGCGAGGAGATCGGGCTGTTCGAGTCGCCCCGGCGGCTGACCGAACTGGCCGGGGAGCACTCCGGGCCGTCCCGCGTGCGGTTCGTGCCCGCGCTCGCGGGGCTGCGCACGCCGGTCTGGGCGCCGGAGGCCACCGGGCTCCTCTCCGGGCTGAGCCTGTCCACCACCCGGGCCGAGCTCGCCCGGGGCGTCATCGACGGATTCGCGCACTCGGTGTGCGACCTGCTGGAAGGCGTGGAGGCGGCCATGGGGCGGCCCGTCACCGACCTCGTCTGCGGCGGCGGCCTGGCCGGCAGCGACGTCCTGATGTCCGCTTCTTCCAGCCGCACCCTGACCTGCTCGCCGAGCGGCAGACCCTCCCCGTCGCAGCGGCCGAACACCGGCGGCGCCACCAGCTGGACGCGCCCGCCGGTGCGGTCGCCGTTCACGTCCACCACCACCGCGTCGAACACGTCCCCGACGTGGTCGCGCAGGAGCAGCGCCTCGACCAGGTCGACGCACGCGTGGTCGATGTCGGCGCCGCGGCGCAGCGCCCGCTGCATCGCCTCGGGCAGGTGCGGCAGCGCCTCGCGCGCCCACTGCGGGACGGGGCGGTCCGCCGCCAGCGCCAGGCACACCTCCGTGGCGTACCGGTCGGCCAGCCGCCGGATCGGCGCGGTGACATGCGCGTACGGGGCCGCGACGGCGGCGTGCGCGGCCTGCTCCGGCGGCGCCCCGTCGAAGGCGGTGTAGCCGGCGCCGCGCATCAGGCCCGCCGCGTCGTGCAGGAACGCCGCGTGCCGGGGGAGCGCCGGGTCCAGGGCGCGGACGATGTCGCCGTAGGAGGCGTCCCCGGGCCAGGAGACCCCGAGCGCCCGGGCCGCCAGCCGCAGCCGCTCGACCGCCTCGGCCGGCGCGGGCGGCATGGTGCGCAGCAGCCCGACGCCGCCGTCCAGCATCAGCCGGGCCGCGGCCCGCCCGGTCAGCAGCGAGATCTGCGCGTTCCACGCCTCGGTGGCCAGGTCGCCGCGCAGCTTCAGCGCCCAGCCGCCGCCCGCGTGCACGACCTCCTGCTCGGGCAGCGGCAGGCTCACGCCGCCGCGCGCGGCCTCCGCCGCGATGAGCCGCTCGCCGATCTCGCCGAGCAGCGCGATCCGCGGGTCGCCGTCGCCGCGGCGGGCGGTGGCGTAGTCGAGCCGGTCGCGGCTGCGCACGAGGGCGCGACGCACGTCGACGCCGGTGATCCGCCCGGCGTCGTCGATGTCGATCGTCCACGCCACGGCGGGGCGCTCCCGGCCCGGCAGAAGGCTCGCGGTCCCCTCCGACAGGGGGCGCGGATGCAGCGGCGAGCTCGCGTCCGGCAGGTAGAGCGTGACGCCGCGGGCGCGCGCCTCGGCGTCGAGCGCGCCGCCCGGGCGGACGAATCCCGCCACGTCGGCGATCGCGTACCGCACCCGGTGGCCGGACCCGCGCCGCTCCAGGTGCATCGCCTGGTCGAGGTCGAGCGAGCCGGGCGGGTCCAGGGTGAAGAACGGGACGTCGCGCAGGTCCGCCCGGCCGTTCAGGGGAGGCGCGGACGCGGCGGCCTCGGCGAGGGCGGCGGGCGGGAACGCGCCGGGCACCGAGAACTCGGCGCGGATCCGGTCGAGTCCCGCGCGGACCTCGGCGTCGGCCTCGGCGGTACGCAGTCGCAGCGGTCGGCGCGGCACACGACCGAGCGTACGGGACGAACCCCCCGATCCCGTTGTGAATCTACAATGTAAAGGCGCCGGCCCGGCCGCTCGGTTCCGGCCGGGCGGCCTCAGTCCTCCGGGGCGTCCGCGAACGCGCGCAGGCCCGGCGGGTCCTCCACGGTGATCCTGCGCCAGCCGGTGCTGACCAGGCCCTCGCGCCGCAGCGTGGACAGCGCCCGCGCGACGGTCTCCCGGGAGGCGTCCATCCAGCTGCCGAGCTCCTCCTGGGACAGCGGCGGCCCGATCGCGACCGCGCCGCCGGCGGCGGGCGGGGCGTGCCGGGCCGACAGTTCGGCGAGGCCCGACAGCAGGATCGCCAGCCGCCGGGCTCCCTGCGCCGACACGTGCGCCCGCAGCCTGCGGTCGGCGTCGTCGAGCCGCCGCACGAACGTGCCGCTGACCAGCCGCCACACCCGGGGGTGGGCGTCCAGGAAGGCGGTGAACCGGGCCGCCGGGACGATGAGCGCCCGGACGTGGTCGAGCGCCTGCACCGTCGCCGACCGCTCGCGGCCGCCGAGCACCGCGCTCTCGCAGACCAGGTCCCCGGGGCCGCGCACGGCGAGCACGACCGCGCGCCCGTCCTCGCCGGCGCAGGTGACCTTCGCCCAGCCCGACTCGATGACGATGATGTGGTCGGAGTCGTCGCCCTGGTAGCACAGGGGCGTTCTCGGCTGGTAGCTCCGCGCCCGCCCGGCGGCCCGCAGCGCCGCGCGCTCCGGGCCGTCCAGCGCGGCCCAGAATCCGCCGCCGGGGCCCGCGGCGAGGCCGCCGCGGGGTCGGGTCCGCTCGGTCACGGCACGTCCGTCTCCGGTCCGGGGTTCGGATTAACCGGTACCCGCGGCAATTGGGGGGAGTGGGGCGTTGAGGCCCAAGTGCCGCGGGTACCGGTCGCCTTCATGTGCCAAGGAGAACCCCTCACCGCTCCGAATGCTGCACGCCGGAGACCGCGCTGTCTGTGTCATCTGACACTCTCGGCGCAACTTGCACCCGGGAGCGGTCAGCGGGAGAGCGCGTTCAGCAGGCGGTTGACCGGGCTGGACAGGTTCCAGGTGTCGGCGAGCCGGACGAGGGCCTCGGGGTCGCGCGGCTCGGCGGGCAGCCGGTCGTCCAGGCCCGCCAGCTCGGGGGCGTCGATGTCGGTGACGACCCGCACCACGGTCTCGGCGGCGGCCAGGTACTCGCGGGCCGCCTCCATCCGGCGGCGCGCGCCCGCCGGGAATCCCTCGTCGGTGCCGGCGTCCAGCGCCGCGAGGATCCCCTCGACCGAGCCGAACCGGGTGACGAGCGCGGCGGCGGTCTTGTCGCCGACCCCCGGCACGCCGGGCAGCCCGTCGCTCGGGTCGCCGCGCAGCGTGGCGTAGTCGCCGTAGCCGCGGCCCGGGATGCCGTACTTGGCCGCGACCTCCTTCTCGCCCATCACCTGCAGGTTCCGGATCCCCCGCGCGGTGTACAGCACGCAGACGGGGGCGCGGTCGTCGACGAGCTGGAACAGGTCGCGGTCGCCGGTCACGATGTCGACCGGCCCGTCGGCCGCGCCCCGCACCGCGAGCGTCCCGATGACGTCGTCGGCCTCGTAGCCGGGGACGCCCGCGCGCGCCAGCCCGAAGGCGTCCAGCACCTGCTCGATGACCGGGAGCTGGGCCTCCAGCGCGTCGGGCGTCTGGTCGCCGCCGTCCTCGGCCACCCGGTGCGCCTTGTAGGAGGGCAGCGCCTCCACCCGGAACGCCGGGCGCCAGTCGGCGTCCATGCAGCACACGAGCCGCTCCGGCCGGCGGTCCTGGACGAGCCGGGCGATCATGTCGACGAGCCCGCGCACCGCGTTCACCGGGGTCCCGTCGGGGGCCGTCACCGACTCGGGGACCCCGAAGAAGGCGCGGAAGTACAACGACGGCGTGTCCAGCAGCATCAGCCCGCTCATGGGGCACATGCTGCCACGCGGGCCGGGTCACCGGCGCCCGGACGCTCCTGGGATCCTGGTACCGGCCACTGGAGAGGAGCTGGGATATGGAGACGGATGTGACAACGGAGTTGTATCCGCGCGAGCGTGTCGGCCTGGTGCGCGAGGCGACGGCGAAGGCGGGTCTCGGGGCGGTCCTGCTGACACCCGGCCCCGACCTGCGGTACGTCACCGGGTACGACGCCAAGCAGCTCGAGCGGCTCACCTGCCTGGTGGTCCCGGCCGGCGGCGAGCCGTTCCTGGTCGTCCCCCGGCTGGAGCTTCCCGCCGCGCAGGAGTCGCCGGCGGGGTCCCTCGGGCTGGAGCTGGTGCCGTGGGACGAGACCGACGACCCCTACGCGCTGGTGGCCGGCCGCCTCCCGCGGGACGTGGGGACCGTCGGCGTGGCCGACCGGATGTGGGCGGTGATGGCGCTGCGGTTCCGCGGCGCGATGCCCGGCGCCGAGCAGGTCGCGGCCGGGAGCGTGCTGCGGGAGCTGCGGATGCGCAAGAGCGCGGCGGAGGTGGCGGCGCTGCGCGAGGCGGGGGAGGCGATCGACCGGGTGCACCGCCGGGTCCCGGACCTGCTGAGGGCCGGGCGCACCGAGCGCGAGGTCGGCCGCGACATCGCCGACGCGATCATCGCCGAGGGGCACGCGCAGGTCGACTTCGTCATCGTCGGCTCCGGCCCGAACGGCGCCAACCCGCACGCCGAGCTGTCGGACCGGGTCATCCGTCCCGGCGAGCCCGTGGTGGTCGACATCGGCGGGACGATGCCGAGCGGCTACTGCTCGGACTCGACCCGCAACTACTGCGTGGGCGAGCCGCCCGCCGAGTACCGCGCGTACTTCGCGGTGCTGGAGGAGGCGCAGCGCGCGTCCTGCGAGGCCGTGCGGCCGGGGGCGACGCCGGAGGAGGTGGACGCGGCGGGCCGCGACATCATCGCCGCCGCCGGGCACGGCCAGCACTTCTTCCACCGCACGGGCCACGGCATCGGGCTGGAGTCGCACGAGGAGCCCTACATCGTCGCCGGCAACCGCGAGCCGCTGGAGCCCGGGATGGCGTTCTCGATCGAGCCCGGCATCTACCCCGGCCCGCACGGCGCACGCATCGAGGACATCGTCGTGTGCACCGAGGAGGGCTACGCGCCGATGAACGTCACCGAGCGCGGGCTGGTGGTCGTGGGCTGACGCCGGTCCGGCGCGTTCGGGCGCCCGGACGACCGTGGGCATGAACGGGTTTGCGTTCATGCCCACGTGCTGTTTTCGGGCAGCGCAAATTGAGACGGAAACGGCTCGGTAACGATCTCTGTATCAAATGCGCCGGAGCGTGCCTCCGCCGGTTGCGATCCGGGTGTCCGGCCCTGTACCTCCTTGTTGCACTGTTACGCGGGAGTAAGTCGAGTTTCTTCCGCATCGACGTGCCGTGACGAAGAGGAGACGCCGTGGCAGAGGTCGACCTGACCAGCGTCGGGAAGGTCTATCCCGACGGCACGCGGGCCGTGACCGACCTGAACCTCCACATCGCCGACGGGGAGTTCCTCGTCCTGGTGGGCCCGTCGGGCTGCGGCAAGACCACCGCGCTGCGGATGGTCGCCGGGCTGGAGGAGATCTCCGAGGGCGAGGTCACGATCGGCGGGCGGGTCGTCAACCGGGTGCCGTCCCGGGACCGCGACGTCGCGATGGTGTTCCAGAGCTACGCCCTCTACCCGCACCTGTCGGTGCGCGACAACATCGGCTTCGGCCTGTCGCTGCGCAAGCTGCCGAAGGCCGAGATCCGCGAGAAGGTCGACCGGGCCGCGCGGACCCTGGGCCTGACCGACTACCTGGACAAGAAGCCCCGCAACCTGTCGGGCGGGCAGCGGCAGCGCGTCGCGATGGGCCGCGCGATCGTCCGGGAGCCGCAGGCGTTCCTGATGGACGAGCCGCTGTCCAACCTCGACGCCAAGCTGCGCGTCCAGATGCGCGCCGAGATCGCCCGCCTCCAGCGCGACCTCGGCGTCACCACGATCTACGTCACCCACGACCAGACCGAGGCGATGACGCTCGGCGACCGGGTCGCGGTGATGAAGAAGGGGCGCCTGCAGCAGGTCGCCGCGCCGCAGGAGCTCTACGACCGGCCGGCGAACCTGTTCGTCGCCGGATTCATCGGCTCACCGGCCATGAACCTGGTCCAGGGCACGCTGTCCGGCGACGCGGAGAACCCGCGCCTGGAGATCGGCGGCCAGACCCTGGCGCTTCCGGCCGAGGTGATGACCGAGCGCCCGGCCCTGGCGTCCCACCTCGGCGGCGACGTCGTCGTCGGCATCCGCCCCGAGGACATGGAGGACTCCGAGCTCGTGGAGACGCCCGAGGGATCCGGGCTGGCCTCCACCGCCGACCTCGTCGAGGCGATGGGCTCGGACGTGCTGGTGCACTTCGCGATCGAGGCGTCCCAGGTCGTCACCGAGGACACCAAGGAGCTCGCGCGCGACGCGGGGACCGACGTGCTGGGGGACCTGGAGAGCCCCCGCACGGACCTGGTCGCGCGGTTCAGCCCGCGCACCCGCGTGAAGGTGGGCGACCCGGTGACGATCCGCGTCGACACCGGACGCCTGCACTTCTTCGATATCGAGTCCGGCGCGTCGATCTGGGGAACAGGCGACGCCGCTCCGGCCAGGGAGGATGAGGAATGAGGGTCAGCTTTACCGGCGGGGGGACCTCCCCCCGCACCCCCCGACACGGCTCCGCCGGCGTCGGCAGGCGCGTGACGGGAGTCGCCGTCGCGGCGGGACTGCTGCTGTCCGCGGCCGCCGCCTGCGGCGGCGACGACAAGGACGGGGACGGGTCGTCGCCCTCCGGCGGGGGTGAGCTGAAGGGCACCACCATCGAGGTCGCGGCCAAGTGGACCGGTCCGGAGGAGGCGAACTTCCGCAAGGTCCTGCAGGCGTTCGAGAAGAAGACCGGGGCGAAGGTCAACTACGCCTCCACCGGGGAGAACACCGACGCCTACCTCGGCCCGCGCATCGAGGCCAAGAACCCGCCGGACGTGGCGATCCTGCCGCAGCCGGGCCTCATGCAGCAGTACGCCGGCAAGGGGGCGCTCAAGCCCCTGGGCGACGACGTGGTCTCGCAGGTCGGGCAGAACTTCGCGCCGTACTGGAAGGAGCTCGGCTCCTCCGACGGCAAGACCTACGGCGTGATCGTCAAGGCCGCCTACAAGTCGATCCTGTGGTACCGGCCGGAGGCGTTCGACGAGGCCGGCGTCCAGCCGCCCGCGGCGTGGGCCGACCTGACCAAGGCGGCGGGCACGCTGCAGGACGCGGGCACCACCCCGTTCACGCTCGCCGCGGGCCCGCAGGACTCCTGGACGCTGACCGACTGGTTCGAGAACGTCTACCTGTCGCAGGCCGGGCCGGAGAACTACGACAAGCTCGCCAAGCACGAGATCAAGTGGACCGACCCGAGCGTGGGCAAGGCGCTGCAGACGCTCGCCGAGGTCTGGGGCAAGCCCGACTACCTGAACGGCGGCGTCGCGACCGCGACCAAGACCAAGTTCGACGAGTCGGTCACCCAGGTGTTCGGCCAGCAGAAGGCCGCCATGGTCTACGGCGGCGACTTCGCCGCCGCCAACATCGGCACCACCAAGGCCAAGGTCGGCACGGACGCCAAGGTCTTCGCGTTCCCGAAGGCCGGCGGCACCGCCCCGGCGATCCTCGGCGGCGACGTCGCGGTCGCGCTGAAGGACGGCAAGGGCGCGCAGGAGCTCATGAAGTACCTCGCCTCGCCCGAGGCGGGCACGGTGTGGGCCGGGCTCGGCGGCTACCTGACGCCGAACAAGAACGTCAAGCCCGACGCCTACTCCGACCCGATCGCCAAGCAGCTGATCACCCAGCTCCAGCAGGCCGGCGACGCCGCCCGCTACGACATGTCCGACCTGGCGCCCGCCGCGTTCGGCGCGACGCCCGGCAAGGGCGAGTGGGAGGCGCTGCGCCAGTTCGTGCAGAACCCGACCGACGTCAAGGGCACGCAGGCCAAGCTGGAGGCCGAGGCGGCCAAGGCGTACAAGTAGGGCCTACAAGTAGGGAATCCCTGGATGAAGGCTCCGAATGAGGAGGTGCCGCCGGCCGCGACGGCCGGCGGCGCCGCCGCCATCGACGCGCCGCCCGCCGGCAGGGGCGCCCGCAACGCGCGCGAGCGGCTGACCCCGCCGTCGTGGCTGGCCCTGACGTTCCTGCTGCCGGCGCTGCTGCTGCTCGGCTTCCTCGTCGTGTACCCGATCGTCTACTCGGTGATCCGCAGTTTCTTCGACGCCTCGGGCGGCTCGTTCGTCGGCGTCGACAACTACACCGGGGTCTTCAAGGGGCACGACAACCTCGTGGCGGTGCGCAACACCGCCATCTGGGTCGTCGTGGCGCCGACCGTGGTGACCATCGTCGGCCTGGTGTTCGCCGTGCTCACCGAGCGGATCCGGTGGGCGACGGTGTTCAAGCTCGTGGTGTTCATGCCGATGGCGATCTCGTTCCTCGCCTCCGGCGTGATCTTCCGGCTGGTGTACCAGCAGGACCCGGACAAGGGCGTGGCGAACGCGGCGATGGTCGCGGTCCACGACATGTTCCGGCAGGACACCACCTACCCGGGGGCCGGGCCCCGCAACGGCGGGAACTCGCCGGTCCGGCAGGACGGCGGCGCCGTGGTCTCGGTGCGGCCGTACTCGGCGGGGCAGAGCGCGCTCGTCCCGCTGCTGAAGATCAAGCCCGAGTACCTCCCGAAGGGCGCCGAGCCCGCCGCGCCGCCCCCGGCGGCCGGGCCGGGCCGGCTGACCGGCACGGTCTGGTTCGACTTCACCCGGGGCGGGGGCGGCCAGCAGAACGCCCCCAACTCCGGAGAGTCCGGTCTGCCGGGCATCCGGGTCGAGGCGGTCCAGGGCGGCAAGGTCGTCGCCAAGGCCACCACGGAGGCCGACGGAACCTTCACCATGCGGAAGGTGCCCGCCGGGACGTACACGATCCGGCTGCCCAAGGACAACTTCACCACCGCCTACCAGGGCGCCGAGTGGCTCGGCGACACCCTCATCACCCCGGCGATCATCGGGTCGTACCTGTGGGTGTGGTCGGGCTTCGCGATGGTGCTCATCGCCGCCGGGCTCGCGGCCATCCCGCGCGACGCCCTGGAGGCGGCGCGGGTGGACGGCGCCACCGAGTGGCAGGTGTTCCGGCGGGTGACGATCCCGCTGCTCGCGCCCGTCCTGATGGTGGTGCTGGTGACGCTGGTCATCAACGTCCTGAAGGTCTTCGACCTCGTCTACATCATCGGCGGCGGCGATCCGAACGCCAGCGTGCTGGCGCTGCAGATGTGGACCGAGTCGTTCGGCGGCGGCAACGACCAGGGCTCCGGCAGCGCCATCGCCGTGCTGCTGTTCGTGCTGGTGCTGCCCGCCATGCTGTTCAACATCCGGAGAATGCGGCAGGAGCGCAAATGAGCACCGCGGAGAAGGCCCCGCAGGCGCCCTCCGGGGCGGAGGGCGGCGGCGCGGCGGGAGCGCCGCGGCGCGGCCTGGCCGCGCGGATCGTCGGCAGGGCGGGCGGCGGCGCCGCGCAGGCGCTGCTGGTCCTGGTCGCGCTGTTCTGGCTGGTGCCGACCCTCGGCCTGCTGGTCGCGGGCATGGCGTGGGGTAGTGGTTGACGGCCGCGTAGCCGGAGTTGCCCGGCGGGATCACCGTGTGCAGCGGCCTCGCC
>NZ_JBEZJP010000308.1:0-10023 GCF_040653175.1 Actinomadura sp. NPDC048032 | reverse complement strand
CCGGCGGGGTGGTCGCCCTCGCGGTGTGCGTCCTGATCGTCGTCGGCTCGATCGCGGTGCTGTACCGCAGGTTCCGGAAGGCGGTCCCCGCCGACGTCGCGTGCCGGACGAACAGCACGCCGGTCAGGGCGGCCCGCTCACGCCGGCGCCGGGGCCCGGGCGGCCCGGTCGCAGAACCACCCGAACAGGGTCCCGAAGCACGCCCAGAACACCAGCTGCGTCCCGAGCGAGGTGATGCGGAACTGCCACAGCAGCGTGGCGGGGAACCCGTCCGGCACCTCGTCCACGGTCGGCAGCAGCACCGACGCCACCGCCACCGGGACGACGAACGCGAGGACGGCCGCCGGCCAGCGCGCCCACGGCCCGCCGCGCACGCCGCGCGCCGTGGTCACCGCGATGGCGGTGGAGAGCAGCCCGACCCCGATCATCGCCAGGTACAGCAGGGTGCGGGTGTTGATCGTCTCCGGGTCGCCCACCGCGGGCGGGTTCGCCGGATACTTCAGGAACGGCACGACGATGACGGCGGCGAAGGCCGTCCCGGCCGCGGCGAGCGCCAGCGCGGCGTCCGAGCGCGGCCCGACGCGCCCCCGCAGCCCCGCGAAGGCGAGCGCGAACACGCCGCCCACCGCGAGGCCGTAGAGACCCGTGGCGAGGAAGAGCCCGGCCTTCTGCGTGCCCCGGCCCACCTCCTCGCCGTGCTCGTGTGTTCCGGACTCCTGTTCGTGTGTTCCGGACTCGTGCCCGTGTGCTGCCACGTGCCCGCGTGGCGCGGACTCGGGCTCGGCGGCCGCGCCGTGCTCGTGCACGGCGGCGGCCTTCTCCAGGGCGATCGCTTCGTCGATGCGGGGTTCGCCGACCGCGAAGGCGAAGGCGCCCGCGACGAGACCGGCCAGCAGGCCCAGAAGAAGGCCCCTGACCAGCAGGGTGCGTACCACGCGGCGGTCTAGTGGCAGGGCACGCCGAGCAGGTGCCGCCCGTCGTGCATCAGCTCGTGGAGGTAGCCGCCGGTCTGCGACACGGCGCCGTTGTCCATCAGGACGAGGTAGCCGAGGAGCAGCAGCGCGGGCACCGCGAGCAGCCAGGGAACGAGGTGGGAAAGGGGAATGTGGCGAGCCGACAGCGTGCTCACGGAGCCTCCGTAGGGGATCTTGCGCGTCCCGGACAATGAGGTCGCGATCACCCGAGCGACCTGGCTCCCGGGATCGTCGTCCCGGATACAGTGGCGCGTCCGCACCGGCATCTCACCGGATTTCCCTCGGGCAACCGTGAATCAGCCGAACCGTACGGGCCCGCCGATCGCCCTGTCAACAGCGCGGCCCCGCCCCCGCCCCGCCCGTTGAACCGGATACACGGCCAGCATGGGGCCGAAATCCGGCTTTGTTGCCATGAAGAGCGACTCACCTATCATGGCGATTTTCGTCCCCCGTCCCCCGTCCCCCGCCGCCCCGAGAACGACCGACGTTGGAGCTCCCCACGTGATCACCCAAGAGACCGGCCCGCCCTCCTCCCTCGACGACGTCAAGGGGTGGTTCCCGAAGATCGACCAGCTGCTCTTCACCTGGTTCCTGGAACGCCAGGAGAGGCTCGGCGAGCGCGGCGACCTGGTGGAGCTCGGCTCCTACCTCGGCAAGAGCGCCATCCTGATGGGCCGCCACCTGCGGGAGGGCGAGACCTTCACCGTGTGCGACCTGTTCGACACCGACGCCCCCGACGACTCCAACCAGGCGGAGATGCGGGGCTCCTACTCCACCCTGACCCGCCGGGCGTTCGAGTCGAACTACCGCGCCTTCCACGACCGGCTCCCGGAGATCGTCCAGGGCCCGACCTCGCTGATCCTGGACCACGTCCAGCCGGAGACCTGCCGGTTCGTGCACGTGGACGCGTCCCACCTGTACGAGCACGTGCAGGCCGACATCCGCGCCGCGCACGTGCTGCTCCCGGCCGGGGGCCTCATCGTCTGCGACGACTACCGGTCCGAGCACACCCCCGGGGTCTCCGCCGCGGTGTGGGAGTCGGTGGCCACCGACGGCCTGCGCCCGATCTGCGTCACCACGCAGAAGCTCTACGGCACCTGGGGCGACGCCGACGCGGTCCAGGACGACCTCCTGGACTGGCTGGCGGCGCGGGACGACGCCTGGCACGAGGTCCAGCAGGTCGCCGGGCGCCGGCTCGTCCGCGTCAAGGGCATGGGGGCGACGCGCCCGCCGAACGAGGCCGGCCGGCTGAAGGAGCGGCTCGCGCGGGCGGAGAAGCGGCTCGCCCGGGCGGAGGACAGGCTGGCCCGCGCGCGCGGCGAGCTGGAGGCCGTCCGCGGCTCGGTCAGCTTCAGGCTGGGGCGGGCGGCCACCGCCCTCCCGCGCGCCCTGCGCGGCGGCCGCCGGCCCTAGCCCCACCCTCGGCACGTCGATAGAACGCGTTCTAGTATCGGCGGCATGCGACACGGCATCGTGCTCTTCACCAGTGATCGGGGCATCACGCCCGCCGCCGCCGCGCAGGCCGCCGAGGAGAACGGGTTCCACACCTTCTACGTGCCCGAGCACACCCACATCCCGGTCCGGCGCGACGCCGCGCACCCCGGGACGGGCGACGAGACGCTGCCCGACGACCGCTACACGCGGACGCTCGACCCCTGGGTCGCGCTGGCGTCCGCGGTCACCGTCACCTCGCGGATCCGGCTCGCGACGGCCGTCGCGCTGCCGGTGGAGTCGGACCCGATCACGCTCGCCAAGACCGTCGCCTCGCTCGACCACCTGTCGGGCGGCCGGGTCACCATCGGCGCGGGGTTCGGCTGGAACACCGACGAGCTCGCCGACCACAACGTGCCCGCCGACCGGCGGCGGACGGTGCTGCGCGAGTACGTGGAGGCGATGCGGGCGCTCTGGACGCAGGAGCAGGCCTCCTACGCGGGGGAGTTCGTCTCGTTCGGGCCGTCCTGGGCGTGGCCCAAGCCGGTCCAGCCGCACGTCCCGCTGCTGATCGGCGCGGGCGGCGGACCGAAGACGCTCGCGTGGATCGCCGCCCACGCCGACGGCTGGATGACCACCCCGACCGAGCGCGACATCCTCCCCAAGGTCGCCGCCCTGCACGCGGCCTGGGCGGACGCGGGGCGCGAGGGGCGGCCGGAGGTCTGCGTCCTGGCCGCGGCGCGCCCTTCGCCCGAGGACGTCGCCGCCTGGGAGGAGGCCGGGGTCACCGAGATCATGTGGGGGCTGCCGGACCGGCCCGCCGACGAGGTGGTCGCCTTCCTGGCCCGCCACGCCGCCCGCCTCGGCCTGTGACGCGGCCGGGCCGCGCGGTGCATTCGCGAGGGCCTTTAATGTGTTTTGTCTGACTCGTCCGAAATGCCGGAGACAATGGCGCGACCGTGCCGTTCAGAGCTTTCGGCCGACTCCCGCATAGCACCATTGGCGGTCCGCGCGGGGCGGCACGACCGTGCCCGCGTCGGGGCGCCACATCGACAGGGTGGTGAGGCCGGGCTCCACGAGCTCGAAACCGTCGAACAGGCGCGTGACCTCCGCGTGGCTGCGCAGGGTGATCTGGTACGTGGCCCGCTCGTACACCGCGCCCGCGTGCCGGACCCTCCTGTCGGCGTCGAAGTCGCCGGTCACGTGCGACACCGCCAGGTGGCTGCCGGGTGCCATCGCCTCCCGGAGCCGCGCCACGATCCCGGGCGGGTCGTCGCCGTCGCCGATGAAGTGCAGCACGGCCAGCATCAGCACGGCGACCGGCTGCTCGAAGTCGATGAGCCCCTTCAGCGCGGGGTTCGCCAGGATCTCGTCCGGACGGCGGGCGTCGCCCTGGATGACGGTCACCCCGGGCGTCCCCGCCAGCAGCGCCCGTCCGTGGACCAGCACGACCGGCTCGACGTCGACGTACACGACGTGGGAGTCCGGCGCGACCTGGTGGGCGATCTCGTGCACGTTGCCCTGGGTGGGCAGACCCGAGCCGATGTCGATGAACTGCCGGATCCCGGACTCGGCGAGGAAGCGGACCGCGCGCCGCAGGAACGCGCGGTTCTGGCGCGCCATGAAGGGGGTGTCGGGAGCGTGCTTCACGACCTCCTCCACGGCCTCCCGGTCCGCGGCGTAGTTGTCCTTTCCGCCCAGAAGGTAGTCGTACATCCGCGGGACGTTCGGCGTGTGCGGATCGACGGTGTCCAGCGTCCTCTCCCCGGTTCGCGGCGACGCGACCTCCGGTCTGGGAAATGTCGCGAAGTTACCCGGGACATGTAAGCATTGCGATCAACTCGGAAACAACCGAAACGACGATGCCGACGCGGAGGACGCGAAATGCGAAGCGACGCCGGAACCCCATCGCCGATCCCCGGTCCCCCCGCGCGGGACGACGGCGCGGCGGCCATCGCGGAAGCCGGCGGGCTGCACGAGTACCAGCTGAGGCTGCACGCCGAGTACGGGCCGGTGGTGCGGTTCCCCTTGCCCGGCGCGGGGATGGCGGTGTCGGTGGCCGACCCGGTGCTGCTCGAGGCCACCGCGAAGATCAACAAGCGGCCGGAGAAGCTGTTCGAGTTCCTGGCGCCCCTCCAGGAGTCGGGCAACCTGCAGACGATCCCGGCCGACGAGCACGGCCCCTGGCGCCGGGTCATGCTGTCGGTGCTGGCCGGGCGCCCCTCCCACGAGGCGCACTTCGCCCGCTTCACCGCGCTCGCCGCCGAGCTGGCCGACCGGTGGGAGGCGCACGACGGCCCCGTCGCGCTCCAGCGGGACCTGAGCGAGCTGTCGCTGCGCATGATCTGCCAGTACGCGCTCGGCAGCGGCCTGGAGTCCCCGGACTCGGCCGCGCGGGTCGTCTCGGCGTTCGAGACCGTCCTCACCGAGTACATGGGGCAGGCCGGGGACGGGCCGGGGAGCCGCGCCCAGGAGGCCCTGGCCTACCTGCGCGCCACCGTCGACCAGGTGCTCACCGCGCACCGCGAGCAGGGCGGGACGGCGCCGGCCGGGCGCAGCGACCTGATCGCCGCGCTGGCGGAGGCGGGCGAGTCCCCGGCGCGCATCCGCGACACGGTCCTGATGACGATGCTCGCCGCCCACCACACCACCGGCGTCGCCATCTCCTGGACGCTGTACCTGCTGGCCCGGCACCCGGACGCCGCCGAGCGCGTCGCCGAGGAGCTGGACCGCGTGCTCGGCGACCGGTCCGTCCCCGAGTACGGCGACCTCAGGCGGCTGACCTACCTGGACATGGTGCTCCGGGAGACCATGCGCCTGTACCCGCCGGGACCCTACGGCGCGCGGGAGGCCACCGAGGACATCGTGCTCGGCGAGTACACCGTCCCGGCGGGGACGACCGTCTTCTACCCGTTCTGGGCCGTGCACACGAACCCCGACTACTGGCCCGACCCGCAGCGGTTCGACCCCGGCCGGTTCGCTCCTGAGGCGTCGGCGGGCCGCCCGCGCCTGGCCTACATCCCCTTCGGGATCGGCCCGCGCAGCTGCGAGGGCGCCGCGCTCGCGACGGTCGAGGCCCAGCTCGTCCTGGCCGTCCTGCTCAAGCGCTTCGCCTTCCGCCTGGCGCCCGGCCAGACGGTGGCGCCCATCGAACGCTTCGTCCTCTGGGCCGCCGAGGACATCCACATGACCGTCACCCCGCGCGAGACCGCCTGAGCTCCGCGGGTGGTAGAACAGCCGGATGGAGTTCTTCTGCTACCACCGTGACCGTGCAGGCTCGATCGGGCTCCGCGAGGAACTGGGGGAGCAGCACTGGTCCTACATGGACCGGTACGACAAGGAGCTGATCGCCCGGGGCCCCACCTTCGTCGGCGAGGTCCCCACCGGCAGCGTCCACATCGTGGACCTGCCCGACCCCGCCGCCGCCCGCGCGTTCGCCTTCGACGAGCCGAACTACCAGGCGGGCGCGTACCGGGACGTCATGGTGCGCCGGTGGCGCAACGCGCTGGGCCGCACGATGTGGGACTTCCCGGGCGGCCGGACCGGCGGCGACCGCTTCCTCGTCATCGGCCTGGGCGAGGGGGAGGGCGCCGACCTCGACGTCCCGGCGGACGACGACCTGATCGCCTACGGTCCCCTGCTCTCCGACGACGGCGAGGCCTGGCTCGGCACGGTCGCCCTGGTCCGCGCCGCGGACGCGGAGGCGGCCCGCGCCGTCCTCACCCCGGACCGCTACGCCGCCGTCGAGGTCCACCAGTGGGAGTTCGGCGGACGCCGCTGACCTCGCCCGCCCGCGGCCGCGGGGTCAGACGTTGCGCAGGACCGACACGACGACGCCGAGGACGGCGGCCTCGTCGCCGTCGATGACGTCGTAGGCGGGGTTGCGGGGTTCGAGCAGGACGTGCCCGTCGCGGCGCCGGTAGACCTTCACGGTGGCCTCGCCGTCGATCATGGCGGCGACGATCTGGCCCGAGTGGGCCTCGGGCTGCCGGCGAACCACGACGATGTCGCCGTCGCAGATCGCCGCGTCGACCATGGAGTCGCCGCGCACGCGCAGGCCGAAGACGGTGCCGCGCCCGGTGAGCTCGCGGGGCAGCAGCAGCGTGTCGTCGGCGTGCTCCTCGGCCGGGATCGGCGTGCCGGCGGCGATGTCCCCGACCACGGGCACGGGCACCTGGCCGCCGCCGGGCTCCCGCGCCGGGCCCTCCCGCAGGAACGCGCGAACGTCGATCGGCCGGGCCACCGCGTCGCCGCGCCGCAGGAAGCCCTTGTCCTCCAGGCTCGCCAGGTGCCGCGACACCGACGACGGCGACCGCAGGCCCACGGCGTCGCCGATCTGGCGGGTGCTCGGCGCGTACCCGTACCTGACCGCCCAGTCGCGGATCATGGCCAGGATCCGCTGCTGGCGCGGGGGCAGCGCGGAGGCGTCCAGGTCCCCGAACGGGTCGAGATCACTGTAGGCGGTCACCCACGGAATTGTAGGGGCGCGGCGCCCGGCGGAGCGGCCGGGACGCGCGGCGGCGGCTCTCAGGAGCGCATCGCGGCCTCCAGCGCCGCCGTCTCGAACTCGGCGGCCAGTTCCACGACGTCCGCGGGCGCGCGCGACGGGGAGCCGGCGTCGAACGGAGGCCGCGGGTCGTACTCCGTCCAGAGTTGGACGGCCTGGGCGGTGCGCGTGTCGGTGAGGAAGTCCACCAGCCGCAGCGCCATGTCGATCCCGCTGGAGACGCCGGCTGCGGTCACGATGCGGGCCTCGCGCTCGACCACCACGCGCTCCTGGGCCGGGACGGCGCCGAACAGGGGGAGCTTGTCCAGGTGCCGGTAGTGGGTGGTCGCGCGCAGCCCGTCGATGAGGCCCGCCGCTCCGAGGACGAGGGAACCGGAGCACACCGAGGTCGTCCAGCGGGTCGTCGGATGGACCTCGCGCAACCAGGCGGGGAGGGCCCCATCGAGCACGTGCACGGTACCGGGCCCGCCGGGGACGACCACCACGTCCGGGCGCGGCGCCTGGTCGAGCCCCACGGCGGTCAGCCGGAGGGTGCGGCAGTCGTCGAGCACCGGCCCGGCCTTCTCGGCGGCGAACACCACCCGCACGCCGGGGGTGAGGGCCAGCATCTGGTACGGGCCGACGACGTCCAGGGCGGTGAAGCGGTCGTACAGCGGGACGACGACCGTGATCTCGGGAGTGGTCATGGCGGCGGCTCAGTGGCAGTACTCGCGGCGGCGCCGGAGCAGAACGGCGAGCATCGCGACCATCATCAGCACGTGCGCGGCCGTCATGAACGCCATCCCGCTCATGACGCCGGCCCACACGAGCGGGACCAGCACCGCCGGAACGTACATCGCGGCGCACATCTCCAGCGTGCAGGCCCGGCCGTGGCGGCGCAGCAGCATCCAGGCGGCCATACCGACCGCCATGTCGGTGGCCATGAGCAGGTAGTGGGCGCCCGGATGCGCGTCGAACGCGACCGTGAGCCCGAGAAGCGCCCGGAGGCCGCCGAAGACGAGCATTCCGGCGAACATCGCGAGCACCATCTCGACGTAGTGCAGGGTGAGCCGCAGCCAGGCGGTGCGCGGGCGCGCGGTCGCCCCGGAATCGGGGTCCAGGGCGCGGGACGTGGTAGCCATGCCACCACTGTCGGCGCGCCGGGGTCCCTCCGCCAGTCCCGGACGCGGGCAGGTCCGAAAACTTGGGGTGGCCGTCTATCGGACATAGGTGATAGGTGTCGTCCCGCGCAATACCGTGGCGGCATGCACGAAATGCGTCGCGTCCTCGTGGTGGGCTACCCGGCGGCCGAACTGCTGGACATCGCCTGCGTCGTCTCGGCGCTCCAGGTGGCCAACTTCCTGAACGGGCGTGGCGTCTACGAGGTCTCCCTGGCCTCGCCGGGCGGCAGGCCGATCCACACCGGGACGGGTCTGACGCTTCAGGCGCAGCGGTCGCTGGAGCGCGCCGCCGGGCCGCTCGACACGCTGGTGGTGTCGGGGGGCATCGGCTTCGTCGACGCGATGGAGGACGGCCGCCTGGTCGCCCACGTGCGCAGGCTCGGCCTGGAGTCCCGCCGCGTGGCGTCGGTGTGCACCGGCGCCGGGGTCCTCGCCGCGGCGGGGCTCCTGGACGGACGGCGCGCGTCGACCCACTGGGAGCACGCCGACTTCCTGGCGCGCCGGTTCCCGGCCGTCGACTTCGACAGCGGGCCGATCTTCGTGTCCGACGGGAAGGTCTGCACGTCCGCCGGCGTGACCGCGGCCCTGGACCTCACCCTGTCGTTCATCGAGGCCGACGTGAGCCCCGACCTGGCCCGGAGCGTGTCGCGGCAGCTGGTGACGTACCTGCAGCGGCCCGGCAACCAGGCGCAGATGAGCATGTTCACCGCGCCCTCGGCGCGCAACTCGCTGGTCCAGGACGCCGTCGCGCACATCGCCGGGAACCCGGCCGCGGACCTGTCGACGGCGGCGCTGGCGGCCCGCGCGGGGGTGAGCCAGCGCCACCTGGCCCGCCTGTTCCTGGCCGAGCTCGGCATGACCCCGGGACGGTTCGTGCGCCGGGCGCGCGGCGAGGCGGCGGCGCACCTGCTGACCGGCACGGCGCTGACCGTGGAGACCATCGCGGCCCGCTGCGGCTTCGGCAGCGAGGAGGCGTTGCGCCAGGCGTTCCGCGGCCTGTACGGGGTCTCCCCGTCCCACTACCGCGCCACGCAGAGCACCACCCGGTGAGCCGGACGGGTTCGCTTCCGCGGTTTCGCGCGATCGAGCACCTCGGGCACCAGGGGAATGTTTAGATCGAGGTCGGGGCGGTAGCGAGCGGACCGATTGCTTCGGTCGCCTCGGGAGACGAGACATGCCACTTTCAGACCAGCCGCACCGCGACCAGTCATGCGCATCCGAGGACCCGGCCGGCGACCAGGCGGGCGGGCTCCCAGCCTCCACCGCCGCCCGCTACGCCTCCTTCACCGCGGCGACCTCGCCTACCCCGGCCGCCCGCTCCCCGCTCACCGCGTCCGACTCCTCCTGACCCCGGCGCGGCTCGCCCCGGCCGGACGCCCGGCGGCGGCGCGACGCTCACTGCTCGCTTCGGGTCGCGTCCCCGGCGGTGCCGCTCGCGCCCGTCCCGAGATGCCGGACGCGGCGCTCGACGTCCCTGCTGGCGCCGCCGGTGTCGGGCGCCGGATCCGACCCGAGCGTCCCGGCGGCCTGGCTCGCGCCCGTCCCCACACCCCGGACGCGCCGCTCGACATCGGCGCGGGCCCGCTCGCCCGCCGCCTCCGGCGCGCGGTCGCCTGCGGCGCCGTGCCCGCCAGTCCCGAGGTGCCGGACGCGCTCCCGCACGTCGCTCTCGGCCTCGTCCCCGCCAGGCCCGGCCTCGGTCTCCAGCATCCCGGGCCGGTCGCTCGCGCCGGTGCCGACGCGCTGGACGCGCCGCTCGACGTCCGTTTCGGCGTCCAAGCCCCTGGTCTCCTCGCGCACGGCTTCCCCCCGGCGTCCGTCCCGGCCTCATGTCCCGAGGACTGCTGATACCCGCTCTGAGCTGGCGACACGCCCTCGCGGGCGCAAAGACGCCGCCCGGCGCGCGGACCCGGGCGGGACGTTCAGCTCGCCCGCGACGTCCCCGACGATC
>NZ_JBEZJP010000307.1:0-10026 GCF_040653175.1 Actinomadura sp. NPDC048032 | reverse complement strand
GCGCGCCCGGCGGAGGGCGCGCGCTGGTGGCCGCGGGTCCGGGGGCCAGGCCGGAGCCGTCCGCGGGCGCCGTGTACGACGCCGTGCTGCTGGACATGGCCGGATCGCCGGACCATCTGGGATACCTGCGCCACACGGGGGCCGTGACGCCGGAGACGCGGGTCGTCGCCGTCCACGTCGACCACCGCCTGTCCTCGCCGTCCGAGCTGGAGCGGCGCATGGCCTTCTGGAACCGCTCGGAGCACGGCCCGTTCCGGACGCTGCTCCTCGGCGGAAGCCGGTCGGGCAAGTCCGCCGAGGCGGAGGCGCGCCTGGCCGGGTGCTCGGACGTCCTCTACGTCGCGACCGGCCCCGTCCGCGGCGACGACCCCGAGTGGGCCGAGCGCGTCGCCGCGCACCGGCTGCGCCGCCCGGCGTGGTGGCGCACCGTGGAGACGACCGAGCTCGCCGGCGTGCTCGCGTCGGCGACCGGCCCGGTGCTGGTGGACGGCATCGGCACCTGGCTCGCGGCCGCCATGTCCGAGACGGACGCCTGGGAGGAGCCGGCGCGGGTGGGGCCGCTCGTGGACGGCCTCGTCGCGGCCTGGCGGGGCACGGCGGCGCGGGTCGTCGCGGTGAGCGACGAGGTCGGCCTGTCGCTGGTGCCGACGACGGCGTCCGGGCGCGCGTTCCGGGACGTGCTCGGCCGGGCCAACCAGCGGCTCGCGGCCGAGTCCGAGGAGGCGGCGCTGGTCGTCGCGGGCCGCGTCATGGAGCTCCGGTGACCGTCCCGGACCCCGGATGACCGCCGGCCTGCGGCTGGCGGTGACGCTGCTCACCGTCGTCCCGCTGGGCACGGGCCGGGTCGACCGCGACACCGCGCGCTCGGCGATGCTGCTCGCCCCCGCCGCCGGGCTGATCCCGGGCGGGGCCGCCGCGCTGGTCCTGCTCGCGGGCGGCCCGCTCGGCCTCTCCGGCCTGCTCGCCGCGGCGCTCGCGGTGGCCGCGTCCGCGGCGGTCACCCGCGCCCTGCATCTGGACGGCCTCGCCGACCTCGCCGACGGCCTCGGCAGCGGGCGTCCCGCCGCCGGGGCACTGGCGATCA
The DNA here is from genome assembly GCF_040653175.1 of Actinomadura sp. NPDC048032. NCBI lineage: Bacteria > Bacillati > Actinomycetota > Actinomycetes > Streptosporangiales > Thermomonosporaceae > Actinomadura > Actinomadura sp. NPDC048032. Next base: position 8,942 of record NZ_JBEZJP010000307.1, on the reverse strand, counting down.
TGAAGCGGTCCGACATCGGCCCGTTCGGCGTCGTCACCCTGCTGCTGACGCTGATGGTCCAGGTGGCCGCCCTGGCGTCGGCGCCGCACCCCGCCTTCGCCGCGCTCGTCGCGTCGGTCACCGGACGGCTGGCGCTCCCGTGGGCGTGCCGCACGGGCGTGCCGCCTGCTCGGCCCACCGGCCTCGGGGCCCTGGTGGCGGGCACCGTGCCGGCAGGCGCGGCGATCGCCGCCACGGCCGCCGTCCTGGCGGCCGCGACGACCGCGGGACTGGCCGTAGGCGGCCTCGGCGGCGCCCTGCACGGCGCGGCGGCGGTGGCCGCCGGGCTCGCCGCCGCCCTGCCGGTGCTCCGCCGCGCCGTGCGCCGCCTCGGCGGGGTGACCGGCGACGTGCTCGGCGCCCTCGTCGAGGTCGCCGCGACGGCGGCGCTGGTCGCCCTCGCGGCGCTGCCCTGAGGGCGCGGCGGCCCCCCGGAGGGCAATGCTTGATCCAAAAGGACGAAACCGGTCACCGGGAGGACTAACATCGGGCTACGTGACGAGCATCAGCCTTGACAGCGCAGACCTGGCCGGCCTCGACGTCGACGCGATCGTGATCGGCGTCGCCCCCGCCGCGGCGGGCGCCGCGCCGGCCGACGGAGCGCAAGCCCTCGACCGCGCGATGGACGGCAGGCTCGCGGACGCGCTGGGCGCGCTCGGCGCCACCGGCAAGGCCGGCGAGGTGACCAGGCTGCCCTCGCTCGGTGCCGTCCCCGCCAAGGTCATCGTGGCCGCCGGGCTCGGCGAGGACCCCTCCGCCGAGGACCTGCGCCGCGCCGCCGGCGCCGCCGTCCGCTCCCTCGCGGGCACCGCCCGGGTCGCGGTCGCGCTCCCCGCCTCCGGCGCCGAGGGCGTCGAGGCCGTCGCGCTGGGCGCGCTGCTCGGCGCCTACTCCTTCGACGCCTTCCGCACCGGCGACGGCCACAAGAGCCCGGTCGAGGAGATCCGCCTGGTCGCCCCCGCGTCCGAGGAGGCCGCCCTCGGGCGCGCCCGCACCCTCGCCGCGTCGGTCCGGCTCGTCCGCGACTTGGTGAACACCCCGCCGTCCCACCTGTCCCCCGAGGACTTCGCCGGCGAGGCCGAGCGGGTCGCCGGCGAGACCGGCCTCGCCATCGAGGTGCTGGACGAGAAGGCCCTCGTCGAGGGCGGGTACGGCGGCATCGCGGGCGTCGGGCAGGGATCGGTGAACCCGCCGCGGCTCGTCCGGCTCGCCTACACCCACCCGGAGGCGTCCAGGACGCTCGCCCTCGTCGGCAAGGGCATCACGTTCGACTCCGGCGGCCTGTCCCTCAAGCCGAGCGAGGCGATGGACTGGATGAAGTCCGACATGGGCGGCGCGGCCGCCGTGCTCGGCGCGCTCGCCGCCATCGCCGAGCTGCGCCCCGCGGTCAACGTCGTCGGCTACCTCGCCCTCGCCGAGAACATGCCGAGCGGCACCGCGCAGCGCCCGTCCGACGTGCTGCGCATCTACGGCGGCACGACCGTGGAGGTCCTCAACACCGACGCCGAGGGCCGGCTCGTCATGGCCGACGCCCTCGTCCGCGCCGGCGAGGACTCCCCCGACCTCATCGTGGACGTCGCCACCCTGACCGGCGCGCAGCTCGTCGCCCTCGGCACCCGCACCTTCGGCGTCATGGCCAACGACGACGGCGTGCGCGAGAAGGTGGTCGCGGCGGCCGAGCGCGCGGGCGAGGCCTCCTGGGGCATGCCGCTGCCCCCGGAGCTGCGCAAGGGCCTCGACTCGGCGGTCGCCGACATCGCCAACATCAGCGGCGAGCGCTGGGGCGGCATGCTGGTCGCCGGGACGTTCCTCAAGGAGTTCGTGCCGGACGGCGTCAAGTGGGCCCACCTGGACATCGCGGGCCCCGCCTTCCACAAGGGCGAGCCGTACGGGTACACGCCGAAGGGCGGCACCGGCGCCGCGGCGCGCACACTGGTCCAGATCGCCGAGGACGTCGCCGCGGGAGTCCTGTAGGGGGCCACGGGAATTCCACGGGGGTCCCGCCCGCTGTGAGCGGGCGGGGAACAGAATAGGTTTTCTTGTGGCGTGGGGGCCCGGCTGCCGGTGCGCCCCGCCCAGGACGCCGCGATCCACGCGGCGCCACGACCGGGAAAGGGAGCGTCCAGTGGCCAACAACGGCCCCTTCGACATCGTCGTCCTGGGTGCCGGCAGCGGCGGGTACGCGTGCGCGTTGCGCGCCGCCGAGCTCGGCAGGTCGGTTGCGCTCATCGAGCGGGACGAGTCGCTCGGCGGAACGTGCCTCAACCGCGGCTGCATCCCCACCAAGGCGCTGCTGCACGCGGCCGAGGTGGCGGACCAGTCCCGCGAGGCGGCGAAGTTCGGTGTGAAGGCCACCTTCGAGGGCATCGACGTCGCCGGAGTGAACGCCTATAAGGACAAGGTCGTCTCGACGACCGTCAAGGGCCTCACCGGGCTGATCAAGTCCCGGGGCATCGAGGTCGTGCACGGCACCGGGCGGCTGGCCGGCCCCACCGCGGTCGAGGTCGAGACCGCCGAGGGGATCCGCCGCATCGAGGGCGGGCACATCGTGCTCGGCACGGGGTCGGCGCCGAAGTCGCTGCCCGGCCTGGAGATCGACGGCGAGCGCGTCATCTCCAGCGACCACGCGCTGCGGCTGGAGCACGTCCCCGGCTCGGTCGTGATCCTCGGCGGCGGCGTCATCGGCGTCGAGTTCGCCAGCGTGTGGCGCTCCTTCGGCGCCGACGTCACGATCGTCGAGGCGCTGCCGCACCTGCTCCCGCTGGAGGAGGAGACCAGCTCCAAGCGGCTGGAGCGCGCCTTCCGCAAGCGCGGCATCAGGTTCGAGCTCGGCACCCGGTTCCAGAGCGCCAAGACGACGCAGGGCGGCATCTCCGTCACCCTCGAAGACGGCAAGACCATCGACGCCGAGCTGCTGCTCGTGGCGGTGGGCCGCGGACCGGTCTCCGACGGCATCGGCCTGGCCGAGGCCGGCGTCGAGACCGAGCGCGGGTTCGTGAAGGTCGACGAGTACTGCCGCACGAGCGTCCCCACGATCTCCGCGGTCGGCGACCTGATTCCGACCCCGCAGCTGGCCCACGTCGGCTTCGCCGAGGGCATCCTCGTCGCCGAGCGGCTGAGCGGGCTCACCCCGCCGCCGATCGACTACGACGGCGTCCCTCGCATCACCTACTCCGACCCCGAGGTGGCCTCGGTCGGCATCACGTCCGCCGTGGCCCGTGAGCGCGGGTACGAGATCAAGGAGGTCACCTACGACCTCGCCGGCAACCCCAAGAGCAAGATCCTGGGGACGCAGGGCGAGGTCAAGGTGATCGCGGCCGTGGACGGCCCCGTCCTCGGCCTCCACATGGTCGGCGCACGCGTCGGCGAGCTCATCGCGGAGGGGCAGCTCATCTACAACTGGGAGGCCCTGCCCGGCGAGGTCGCCCAGCTGATCCACCCCCACCCGACCCAGTCCGAGGCGGTCGGCGAGGCGCATCTCGCCCTCGCCGGCAAACCACTGCACGTGCACGGCTGAGAAGCCGCACAAGTATTCCGAAGGAGTCGCTGGACCATGCCGGTCTCCGTCACCATGCCCCAGCTCGGCGAGAGCGTCACCGAGGGCACCGTCACCCGCTGGCTCAAGAAGGAGGGCGAGCGCGTCGAGACCGACGAGCCGCTCCTGGAGGTGTCCACCGACAAGGTCGACACCGAGATCCCCTCCCCCGCCTCGGGCATCCTCACCAGCATCACCGTCGCCGAGGACGAGACCGTCGAGGTCGGCGCCGAGCTGGCCGTCATCGGCGACGAGGGCGAGGCGCCGTCCGGCGGCGGCGCTCCGGCCGCCGAGGAGCAGCAGGCGGAGCCCCAGCAGGAGGCCCCGCAGCAGCAGGAGGCCCCGCAGCAGGCGCAGCAGCCCCAGGCGCAGCAGGCTCCCCCGCCCGCCGCCTGGCCGCCGCCGGCGCAGCAGCAGCCCGCGGCCCCGCCCTCCCCGGCGCCCGCCCCGGCGCCGCAGCCGCAGGCCCAGCAGCAGCCGCCCGCGCCGGCCCCGGCGGCCCAGCCCGCCCAGCAGCAGGCGGAGCCGGGCGACGGCCCGTACGTCACGCCGCTGGTCCGCAAGCTCGCGGCCGAGCACGGCGTCGACCTCGGCACGGTCAAGGGCACCGGCGTCGGCGGCCGCATCCGCAAGCAGGACGTCCTGGAGGCGGCCCGCACCGCGCAGCAGGCCGCCCAGCAGAAGGCCGCGCCCGCCGCCCCCGCCGCGCCCGCGCCCGCCCCGGCCCAGGCGCCCGCCGGACGGCACGCCGCCCCGGCGCCCGCCGGCGCCCCCGCCGAGCAGATGGCGCTGCGCGGCCGGACCGAGAAGATGTCGCGGATGCGGCAGACGATCGCCCGCCGCATGGTCGAGTCGCTGCAGGTGTCCGCGCAGCTCACCACCGTGGTCGAGGTGGACATCACCAAGATCGCGCGGCTGCGGGAGCAGGCCAAGGCCGACTTCCAGGCCCGCGAGGGCGTCAAGCTGTCGTTCATGCCGTTCTTCGCGCTGGCGACGGTCGAGGCCCTCAAGGCCCACCCGAAGCTGAACGCGGTCATCAACGGCGAGACCAACGAGGTCACCTACCACGAGGTGGAGAACCTCTCCATCGCCGTCGACGTGCCCGAGCGCGGCCTGATGGTCCCGGTCGTGCACAACGCGGGCCAGCTCAACCTCGGCGGCCTCGCGCAGCGGATCGCCGACATCGCCGAGCGCACCCGCACCAACAAGGTGAGCCCGGACGAGCTGGCCGGCGGCACGTTCACGCTGACCAACACCGGCAGCCGCGGCGCCCTGTTCGACACGCCGATCCTCAACCAGCCGCAGGTCGCCATGCTCGGCACCGGCGCCGTCGTCAAGCGCCCGGCCGTCATCGACGACCCGGAGCTGGGCGAGGTCATCGCGGTCCGGTCGATGGTCTACCTGGCCCTGACCTACGACCACCGCCTGATCGACGGGGCGGACGCGGCCCGCTTCCTCGCCACGGTCAAGCACCGCCTGGAGGAGGGCAACTTCGAGGCCGACCTCGGCCTCTGACCCCTCCCGCACGTCCACCGGACCCCGCCGCGCCCGCAGCGCCGGCGGGGTCCGGCGCGTCCGGGGAAACGCGGGACCCGCCCGGGAGTGTCGGCGTCCGGCGGCGCCGTCCCTCTACGCTGGGGGTATGAGGGTCACCGTCACGGGCTCGTCGGGCCTCATCGGCTCGGCGCTGGTGCAGTCGCTTCGCGAGGACGGCCACGACGTCGTCCGGCTGGTGCGCCGGGAGCCGTCCCGTCCCGACGAGGCGCGCTGGTCGCCGGCCGACGGCTGCGTCGACAAGGAGTCGCTGGAGGGCGCCGACGCCGTCGTGCACCTGGCGGGCGCCGGGGTCGGCGACCGGCCGTGGACGAAGGCGTACAAGCAGAAGATCCGCGACAGCCGCCTGGTCGGCACCCGCACGCTCGCCGAGGCGATCGCGGCGGCCTCGCCCCGGCCCCGCGTGCTCGTCTGCGGGTCGGCGATCGGCTACTACGGCGACACCGGCGACCGCGAGGCCGACGAGGACTCCCCCGCCGGAGAGGGCTTCCTCGCCGACGTCGTCCGCGACTGGGAGGCCGCGGCCGCGCCCGCGCGCGAGGCCGGGGTCCGGGTCGTCCACCCGCGGACGGGCGTCGTGCTGGCCCGCGAGGGCGGCGTCCTCGGGCGCACCCTCCCGCTGTTCAGGTTCGGCCTCGGCGGCGACCTCGGCGACGGCCGGCAGTGGACGAGCTGGATCTCCCTCCCCGACGAGGTCGCGGCGCTGCGGTTCCTCATCGACACCGAGATCGCCGGACCGGTCAACCTCACCGCCCCGAACCCGGTCACCAACGACGCCTACACCAAGGCGGTCGGCCGCGCCCTGCACCGGCCGGCGCGGCTGCCGGTCCCGAAGTTCGCGCTGCGCGCCGCCCTCGGCGGCTTCGCCGACGAGGGGCCGCTGGTCAGCCAGCGGGTCCTGCCGCGCCGGCTGCTGGAGGCCGGGTTCCGGTTCGCGCACGAGGACGTCGACGCGGCGGTCGCCGCCGTCCTGTGAGTCCCAAGAATCGTCAAAGTCCCGCCCGATCCCGTTCGGTAGTCATACGGTGACCATCAGACGGACGGCCTACGAGGGGGATGCATGAGCACCGACGGACAGCCGCACATCCTCGCGATCGGCGGGGGCACCTTCGTGCCCGACGGCCGGGAGGGCCTGGCCCCGAGCCCGCTGCTGCGCTATGCGTTCGACCTGACCGGTCAGGACCGCCCCCGGGTGTGCTTCCTGACGACGGCCGTCGGCGACGGCGCCGAGTACGTCGCGCGCTCCTACGCCGCGTTCTCCTCGATGGACGCCGAGGTCAGCCATCTCGCGCTGTTCCCGATGCCGAACGTCGCGGACGTCCGGGCGCACCTGCTCGCCCAGGACCTGCTGTACGTGTCGGGCGGCAGCGTCGCGAACCTGCTGGCGCTGTGGCGGCTGCACGGCCTCGACGAGATCATGCGCGAGGCGTGGCAGGAGGGCGTCGTGCTGTCCGGGCAGAGCGCGGGCGCGCTGTGCTGGCACGCCGGCGGCAACACCGACTCGTTCGGGCCGCAGCTGCGGCCCCTCACCGACGGCCTCGGCTTCCTGCCGTACTCGTGCGGCGTCCACTACGACAGCGACCCGCAGCGGCGGCCGCTGCTCCAGCAGCTCGTCGGCGAGGGGACCCTGCCGGGCGGGTACGCGGCCGACGAGGCGGTCGGCCTGCACTACGTCGGCACCGAGTTCGTTCAGGCCGTCTCCTACCGCCGGGAGGCGGGCGCCTACAGGATCGAGCCTGACGGGCCGGGCACGGCCAAGGAGTACCGGCTGGAGCCCCGGCTGCTCGCCGCCTTCTGAGGAGCGGTCCGGGCGATCACGGCATAAGCTGGCCCGTGTGAGCGATGTGGACGTACGCGAGCTGGTGGTCGTGCACGCGGGGTTCGGCGAGGCGGCCGTCCCCTACGAGGACGGGTGGGAGCTGCAGAAGCGCACCCACGCGCTGCGGGTGGACGACGCGATCCCCGACACCGTCCTGCTGCTGGAGCACCGGCCCGTCTACACGGCGGGCAAGCGGACGGAGGCGCTCGACCGGCCGTTCGGCGACCCCGGCGCCCCGGTCGTCGACGTCGACCGCGGCGGGAAGATCACCTGGCACGGTCCGGGGCAGCTCACCGGCTACCCGATCGTCCGGCTGCCCGACCCGGTGGACGTCGTCGGCTACGTGCGGCTCCTGGAGCGGATGATGATGGACGTCTGCGCCGACCTCGGGCTGGAGACGGAGACGGTGGAGGGGCGCAGCGGGCTGTGGGTCCGCGGGACCCCCGACCGCAAGATCGGCTCGATCGGGATCCGGGTGGCGCGCGGCGTCGCGATGCACGGCTTCATGCTCAACTGCGACAACGACATGGGCTGGTTCGACAAGATCGTCGCCTGCGGGATCCGCGACGTCGGGTCGACCAACCTCAGCCGCGAGCTGGGCCGGCAGGTGACGGTCGCCGAGGTCGTCCCGCTGGTCGAACGGCACCTGGCCGGGGCGCTGGGCGCGGCGGAGACGTTCCACCGCACCACGGCGCAGCTCGGGATCCTCGGTCAGGCCATCACCTTGTAGACGGCCTGGCCCTCGGTCGCGGCGAGCCGGAAGAACTCGCCCAGCCCCCCGTAGGCGGGCTGGAAGACCCGCTCCCGGGCCGCGTCGTCGAGCCGCCCGGCGTCCTGGACGCCCGCCCGGACCATCGCGGGCGGGTCGAAGCGTCCCGCGATCGCGGCGAACGGCGTCGCGGCCAGGTGGTCGGCGGCGGGCTTGACCCGCTCGGGGGCGAGATAGATCACGTCCATGCCGAGCTCGTCGGCGCCGTCCTCGGTGAGCAGCCGGCCGCCGCACACGACGTCGGCCTCGGGCTGGCGGCCCTCCCACGGGTCGCCGGTGACGAGGTAGTGCATCGCCTGCCACGCCCAGCCGAGCTCGAACAGCACGGCCGAGCCGCGCCGCCGCCAGTTCGCGTCGCCGAAGACGTGGCGCGCGATCCGGCCGGGGTCGGGCTCTCCCTCCAGCACGGGCGGCACCCTGAGGTACGACATTGCCAGACCCACGGTGGTCCTCCTGCTGAGCTGTTGCGTGACGACAGGGAGTCACCCTAGAGAGATCCATTGGCGGAGATGGCCGAAACACGCGAATCGGCTGCACCGGCGGAGTACCGTCATACGTTCGAGATCGGTCCGATACGGCTTCGATGCTGCTCCCTCCGGCGTGCCGCCGGTGTGCCGGTACCGCTGATCGCGACGTACCCTGGGACCCGTGACGACGGTGACACCTGAGGGACGCAAGCTCCTGCGCGTCGAGGCGCGCAACAGCCAGACCCCGATCGAGCGCAAGCCCGAGTGGATTAAGACCCGGATGAAGATGGGCCCGCAGTATCGCGAGCTCACCGGCCTGGTGAAGTCCGAGGGCCTGCACACGGTGTGCCAGGAGGCCGGCTGCCCCAACATCTTCGAATGCTGGGAGGACCGCGAGGCCACGTTCCTCATCGGCGGCGACCAGTGCACCCGGCGCTGCGACTTCTGCCAGATCGACACCGGCAAGCCCGCCGCGCTGGACCGTGACGAGCCGCGCCGCGTCGCCGAGTCCGTCGCCACGATGGGGCTGAAGTACGCGACCGTCACCGGCGTCGCCCGCGACGACCTGGAGGACGGCGGCGCCTGGCTGTACGCCGAGACCGTCCGGCGGATCCACGCGGCGGTCCCCGGCTGCGGCGTCGAGCTGCTGATCCCCGACTTCAACGCCGTCCCCGAGCAGCTCGCCGAGGTGTTCTCCTCCCGGCCCGAGGTGCTCGCGCACAACGTCGAGACCGTTCCGCGGATCTTCAAGCGGATCCG
>NZ_JBEZJP010000306.1:0-10066 GCF_040653175.1 Actinomadura sp. NPDC048032 | reverse complement strand
GATCACTGCGGGCGATCGCTGGCATCGCTCCGACTCGCCTTGCGGCTCGCTGCGCGATCAGGTTCTCGCTTCGCTCGAACCTGCCTTCGGACGCGATCGCGACTTCTCAGGTTGTTGGGTGGTTGCTCTTAAGGCCGGGGTTGGCGCAGTAGGTGGCATTTGTCGCTGTCAGCTCTCCGCCGTTGGGGGTGGCGGGCTGCCAGCGCCTGCGCTCCTGCTGGCATCGCTTGGGCTCGTTGCGCGAGCAGGTTTTCGGTCCGCTGATCTGCCTTCGGAGGCGGGCGCGGTTGTCAGGTGGGGGTTGTCGCAGTGCTCTTCTCTGGTGGAGAAGAGCACTGCCACACGTGTCAGCGCAGTGGCTTTTGGATGTAGATGTTGACTATTCCGCCTATGGTTTCGCGGCGGGTCTCCGTCCAGCCGAACTTGCGGTAGAGGGCCAGGGCGGGGGACTGGAACTCGGTGGTGTCGGCGCGCAGGATGCGGTAGCCGTACTCCACCGCGCGTTCCTCCAGGGCCTGGACCAGTGCGGTGCCGTAGCCCCGGCGCTGGACCGCCGGCAGGACGCGCAGGCGCACCATCTCGGCGACGTCGAGGGTCGGGTTGCCGGGGGCGTAGCCGCCGTAGGCGCGGGCGTGGCCGCCCGGGATCAGGTCGGCGCGGCGCAGGCCGCCCATCGCGACCACCCTGCCGTCGAGCTCGCCGACGAGGAACTCGCCGTTGTTGCGGAGATAGATGTCCTCCATGCGGAAGAAGTCGTGGTCGTAGTAGACGCCGTCGCCGGGGCGCAGGCCGACCTGGGCCAGCCCCTCCTGGTGCAGGGCCAGGACGACGCCGTGGTCGGTCGCGTGGTACCGGCGGATCCGCAGGTCGCCGTAGCGCCATTCGGGGGGATCGTCCTCGAGCCGGACGAGCGTGGGGTGGCCCTGCCAGGAGGCGTTGTCGGCGCTCATCCCGGTCAGACCTGTTCCCCCGGGCGGACGGCGGCGGGCGGATCCTGGGTGGGGCTCTTCACGGACGGGCCGGAGAGGGCCTCGTAGAAGTCCTGCAGCTCCGGGATCTGGCCGTGCTTGGTCGCGACCGCCGCGCCGATCTGCCGGGCCCGGTGCACGAGGATGTCGGACCGGTGGTCGGCGGGCAGGTCGAAGATCGCCTCCCGGCCGGCCGTCAGCGCGGCCTCGGGGTGACCGGCGTGCAGCTTGCACATCGCCCGGTCGAGCCGCACCAGGGTGAGGTCGACGCGGTCGGTGGGCGAGTACAGGGTGAGGGCGTGGCTGAGCACCTCGTCGCCCTGCCTGTGGTCGCCGAGGTTGGTGAACGTGTCGCCCTCGTAGAACGCCATCTGGCGGTCGGTGAACCCGAACACCAGGTCGGAGGTGTCGGTCTTGGAGAGCTGGTCGAACACCGAGCGGCCGCGCACGAGCGCGCGGCGGGCGCTGGGGGCGGCGTCCCCGCGGCCGCGCATCGCCAGCATGCCGAGCGCGCGCGCCTCCACGGCGGGGGCCATGGCGGCGGCGACGCCGGGGGTGCGGCCGGCGAGGTCCTGCGCCTTGCGGGCCAGGTGCAGCGCCTCGCGCGGGTCGCCATAGTACATCGGCACGAGCGACTCGCGGACGGTCACCCAGGCGCGCAGCTGGCGGTCGCCGGTCTCGTCGGCGGCGGTCCGCGCGGTCCGGAAGAACGAGCGGGCGAGCCGGTGGTCCCCCAGGTTGATCATGATGAGCCCGGACAGCCCGGACAGCTGCGCGGCGATCCGGCACAGGCGTTCCTGCAGCTCGACCGGCTGGCGCTTGTCGCACATGCGCCGCACCTCGCTGAAGTCGAGCAGCACGTCGCAGAGCATCCGGAGGGACGGGGTCGCCTGGTACTGCCGGCCGTAGCCGTAGGTGGTCTCCTCCCACTGGTCGAGCATGGTCGGCGAGACGGTCGCGCCGACGAGCGTGTCGTCCATCTTGCGGCGCAGGTTGTCGACGGCCCCAAGGAACTGACCGTCGAGCGCCACGCCCGCTCCGGCCAGCAGCTGCAGAAGGGTCCTACGAAGCACGATGTCCTCCTCTCCCACATCAATGGTCAGGGGGCCGTCGGCGCGGTCATGGCCCCGCAGGTCGTTGACGGTCGCCCAGGGGCGCTCCTCGCTCCTGGGCACGATCGCCCCGACGATGGCGTCGGGGTCGGGTACCGGACGCTGGTCCGGCGTGCGCGGCTGCGGGACGCTCGCGGCGCCCGCCCGGGTCGCGTGCCCGCGGCCGCAGATGCAGGGACTCTGGTAGTCGAGGGCGTCGGGCTCCACCCTGTAGACGGCGCACAGGTAGTGCAGGTACTCCGGGCCGGGTCGCTTGTAGCCGCTCTCGTACGCGGACAGCAGCGTCTCCCCGAGTCGCGGCGGCGGCTTGCCGTCGACCTCGTAGAGCGCCTTGACCTGCGCCACGATGTCGGAGAGCGCGACGCCGTGGGCCAGCCGGTGCGCCTTGATCCGGCTGGTCCCGAACAGCGGCCCGCACTGCTCGTGGATCTCCTGCGCGATCGCCACCGGGCCCCGTCCTCGCGCCAGGGCGTGCGCGCGGATCCGGCGAGCGACGTCCGTTTCTCTCCGAGGGGGGTCCGACATCCGGCGCCTCCTCCGGTCGTGCCGGAACGTCGTCCCCTCGGGGGGTGGACGACCGTTCCGACCGCGGCGACCGGTCGATTTGGCCACAACAGATAATCTCTTGCGCACGCAGCGTAATCCTCGTCACAGTCCCCGCCAAGCGATTCCGGAGAAGTGATGAGGGCCGGGACGCGCTCCGCACCCCGTGGGTAGAGAATCTTCCTCCGCAGGGAGGAGGACTTCTCCTGAGGTGGGGAAATCCGGTTCTTCGGCCCCCGGCCGCCCCCTTGACCGGTCAGTGTGAGTGTTGGAAATCTCTCGTGTTGTGATCGAGCGAATCCGGAGAGTCGATCATCTGGGTCGACCGGCACTGTGCTCGCGGGCGTTCCGCCCGCCGATGGAGGGGGTGCGAAGGTGGTCAGCGACAGACGCGTCGGCTACCTCGAAGAGCTGGAACACGAACTCGACACGCGGGGCCTCGTCGCGCGCGTCGTCAGGACCCGCTCGGGGCCGGCGTTCCTGAGGGTCGTGAACCCCGAGGCCGCGAGCCTCGCGGAGGACGTCACCTGCGCACCGGCCCCCGAGACCAAGGACCACTACTTCTGGTGGTCCTGGGGCGAGCGCATGCACCGCGTCGACGACGTCGGCGGAGCGGCCCTCAAGCTGGCGCACGTCCTCCAGCCGCTCGCCGCGAGGTGAGCTGACTCACTCCGGGCCTCCGAGCCCGAGCACCGTCACCGACCCGGGCGCCCGCCGGCAGGGCGCCCACCAGGCCGGGCGTGTCCCGCGAGGCCGCGGCGAAGGGCGCGGCAGCCGCGGACCCCGCGGGACACGTTCGCCCGGCAGGCCCCCTCCCCGGCCGGTCCCCGCCGCCGGCCCCGGCGTTCGTATGAACCGGTCGGAACCGTCCCCTACGATCGGGCTCGTACCCGCCGCAGGTCCACGGCGAGTTGGCGGGGAACCGCAATGGCCGGGGAGGGTCTGCCACACCATGTCTCTGTTCGCGTCGATCGGCGTGCCGCTCGCCGTGTCGCCGGTCGCCAAGCCGTTCCTGCCCTGGGCCGAGAAGGGCACCCCCGAGGCCGCCTGCAAGAACACGGACCCCAGCGTCTCGTGCCGGCTGGTCTGGAACATCTCGAAGAACACCGACTTCACCCAGTTCTGGGCGACGTGGCTGGACAAGCCGCTCACCACACTGCTGTGGATCATCGTGACCTTCGTGGTCGCGCTGATCGTGAAGAACATCGCGCACCGGATGATCACCAAGGTCACGCTGCGGATGGCCGAGGGCACGATGTCGGAGAAGGTCCGGGAGCGGTCCCGGACGGTCTTCGAGGGCAGCCCCGCGCTGCTCAACAGGCGGCGCGCCCAGCGGGCCCAGACGCTCGGCTCGGTGCTGCGCTCCATCGCGTCCATCATCATCATGGGCACGGCCGCGTTCAGCATCCTCGGCTCGCTCGGCCTCAACCTCGCCCCCATCCTCGCCAGCGCCAGCGTGATCGGCGTCGCGGTCGGCTTCGGCGCGCAGAACATCGTCAAGGACTTCCTCGCCGGGCTGTTCATGCTGCTGGAGGACCAGTACGGCGTCGGCGACGTCATCGACGTGGGCAGCGCCAAGGGGACGGTCGAGGCCGTCACCCTGCGGGTCACCCGCATGCGGGACGTCAACGGCGTCGTCTGGTACGTCCCGAACGGCGAGATCAAGAAGGTCGGGAACGAGTCGCAGAACTGGGGCCGCGCCGTCCTGGACATCCCGGTCGACATCAACGAGGACACCGAGAAGGTCAAGGAGATCCTGCAGACCACCGCCGACGAGCTGGCCGCGGACGGGGCGTGGCACGACCTCGTCCTGGAGCAGCCGTCGGTGTGGGGCGTGCAGGCCCTCGCCGGCGACGCCGTCGTGATCCGCGTCGTGCTCAAGACGGCGCCGGGCAAGCAGGGCGACATCGCCCGCGAGCTGCGCGAACGCGTCAAGCGGGCGTTCGACGAGGCGGGCGTCACGGTCGCCACCCCCGCGCCCTAGCCGCCTTCCCAGTGGATCAAGGTGAGGAAGAGGGCGTGTCTCACATAGGGTGGGGGCGCTATGGCTGAACAGGTGACCTTCTACGAAGCGGTCGGCGGCGAGGAGACCTTCCACCGGCTGGTGCACCGCTTCTACCAGGGGGTCGCGGACGACCCCGACCTCCGCGCCCTCTATCCCGAGGAGGACCTCGGTCCCGCCGAGGAGAGGCTGCGGCTCTTCCTGATCCAGTACTGGGGCGGTCCCAACACCTACAGCACTCAGCGCGGGCACCCGAGGCTGAGGATGCGTCACGTGCCCTTCGTCATCGGCGCGGCCGAGCGGGACGCGTGGCTCCGGCACATGCGGGTCGCGGTGGACGAGCTCGGGCTTCCGGAAGACCTGGAGAAGCAGCTCTGGGCCTACTTCACCATGGCGGCGCAGAGCATGGTGAACGCCCCGACGTGAGCGGGTAGAGCGCCCCGTATGACGCGAATCCCGTGGTGGCGCAACGCCGTCGTGTACGAAATCTACGTCCGCAGTTTCGCCGACGCCGACGGGAACGGCGAAGGCGATCTCCAAGGGGTCCGGTCCCGGCTCGGCCACCTGCGCGATCTCGGTGTGGACGCGCTGTGGCTCACCCCCTTCTACACCTCCCCCCTGGCGGACGGCGGCTACGACGTGGCCGACTACCGCGACGTCGATCCCCGGTTCGGCACGCTGGACGATTTCGACGCCCTCGTGGCGGACGTGCACGCCCACGGGATGCGGCTGATCGTCGACATCGTCCCGAACCACTCCTCCGACCGGCATCGCTGGTTCCGGGAGGCGCTCGCGGCTCCGCCCGGGTCGCCCGCACGCTCCCGCTACATCTTCCGCGCCGGCAAGCCAGGGGAACGTCCCGGCGAGGCCGCCCCACCGAACGACTGGCCGTCGGCGTTCGGCGGCCCCGCCTGGACGCGGCTGGACGACGGCGAGTGGTACCTGCACCTGTACGCGCCCGAGCAGCCCGACCTCAACTGGCGCAACCCCGAGGTGCGGCACGAGTTCGAGGACATCCTGCGGTTCTGGCTCGACCGCGGCGTGGACGGCTTCCGCATCGACGTCGCCGCCGGACTGTTCAAGGACGAGTCGTTCCGCGACCTCCGCGGCCAGGAGCGGGACATGGTGAACGGGCCCATGTACAGCCGTCCGGAAGTCCACGACGTGTACCGGAGATGGCGCCAGATCCTCGACGAGTACGACGGCGACCGCATGGCCATAGGCGAAGTGTGGACGGACGGTCCGGAAGACCTCGCCCTCTACCTGCGTCCAGACGAACTGCACCAGGTGTTCCAGTTCGACCTGCAGCTTGCCCCGTGGTCGGCCATGGCGTTCCGCGAAGTGATCGACGCAGCGTTGAAGGCCGTCGCCCCCATGGGCGCCGCCCCCACATGGGTGCTGTCGAGCCACGACTCCGTCCGCCACGTCACCCGCTACGAGCAGCGGGACGGCTTCCAGGGCATCGGGCACGCCAGAGCCAAGGCCGCGCTACTGCTCCTCTTGGCGCTCCCAGGGTCGGCCTACCTGTACCAGGGCGAGGAACTGGGACTGCCCGAGGTGACGGATCTGCCTGACGACGCCAGGCAGGACCCCATCTTCAAGCGCACGAACGGGCAGACCGCAGGACGCGACGGCTGCCGGGTACCGCTGCCGTGGTCGGGCCGCGCCGAGCCTTATGGCTTCTCCCCTGACGGCGTCCGGCCGTGGCTGCCGATGCCGGAGCGGTGGGCGTCGATGACCGCCGAGGCGCAGGCGTCCGACCCGTCCTCCATGCTGAGCTGGTACCGCGAGGCCCTCGCGCTGCGGCGCCGCCTGCACGGCGGCCTCCCCGATGACCTGGAGTGGCTCGACTCCCCCGAGACCGCCCTCTTCTTCCGGCGCGGTTCTCTGATCCTGGCCCTCAACTGCGGCGAGAACCCTGTGCGCCTCCCCGACGGCACGCCGCTCCTGACCAGCACGCCCCTCTACGGCGACCTGCTTCCCGGCAACACCGCCGCGTGGCTGAGCGTCCCCTGAACGCAGGACGCGGTGCGCCGGTCCGTGCGAGGGGTCAACGCACGGACCGGCACACCGCGGTCCTTCGCCGGAAGGCGCTTCCGGCTACAGCGGCGGGCGCTGGAGCTGGAGCGGGTCGTCGGCCATCGGGGCCGACTTGAGGGTCTGCATGCCGGTTCCGACGCCCGCCCAGCGCTTGACGTCGGACATCGCCTTGGTCTGCTGGTCACCGGGCAGCCTGGCGATGAGGCGGCCGCTGTGGTTCATGCCCGGAGCGACGTAGACAGCCGAGTCGCGGCTGCCGCGCCCGAGGCGGAACGGCTCGGAACCCCACGGGTCGTTGGCGCCGTACAGGAACAGCATGTGGTTGGCGTTCCCGCGCACCCAGCGGTCGATGTCGCGCATGGCACGGCCGTTGTCGAACCGCATGGCGATGTCACGCGGGACGTAGGTGCGCGGCTGGTAGCTGTCCTCGTACCGCAGCAGCGGCCGCAGGTGCTTGAACTTCGGCGTCGGCCAGCCCAGCTGCGTCCCCGCCTGGTAGTAGTACGGGATGTACGGGGCGAGGCCCTGGTCGCTGTAGAACGAGAGCCCGGAGATGTTGTCGAGCGTCTCGTAGAGCTGGTCGTCCGTGGCGTCCTTCGCGTTCGGCAGCCCCGCGCAGGCGGACTGCAGGCTGTACTGCCAGAAGCCCCACTCGTAGTCCATCACCGAGTTCTCGAACGCGCGGTCCTGGGTGCGCAGGATGTCGAACGTCCAGCCGTTCTCGTCCGCGGCGGCCTTGAAGCGCTTGAGCATCTCGGTGCGGCGTTCGAGGAACTTGCGCGCGAGCGCCTTGACGTTCGCGCGGCACGCGGGGTCGGAGCCGACCGTCTGGAAGAACTTGTCGTAGGCGCGGTCGTCGTTGTTGTTGACGTCGTTGGGCGCCACGTACACGACGCTGCCGTCGACGTCCCGCGGGTAGAACCGCTTGTGGTAGACGGCCGTCATGCCGCCCTTGCTGGCCCCCGTCGAGATCCACTTGCCCTGGTAGATGGTCTTCAGGGCGCCGATCAGCCGGTGCTCGTCGGTGGCCGCCTGCCAGATCGTGTCCTTCTTCCAGTCCGTCGGCTCGGGACGGGACGGGGTGAAGTACCGGTACTCGACCGAGATCTGGTTGCCGTCGACCAGCGCCGTCGGCTCGGAGGTGAACATCGTCTCCGGCGTGTTGTACCCGCTGGTGTAGAGCACCATGGGACGGTCCGCCGACTTGTGCTGCAACATGATGCGCTGCTCGAACCACTGCCCCCGCGGGTTGCGGTGGTCGACAGGCTGCCGGTACTCCAGCCAGAACCAGCGCTGGCCGGGCAGGGTGGACGGCTTCTCCGTCACCCGCATGCCGGGGATCGCCTTCAGCTGGGCGAGGATGTCGCCCGCCTGGGCGGCGCCGGCCTTCGCCGTGCCCGCCTGAGCCGTGGCCGCGGCCTGCGCCGCGGTGGCGCCCGCCCCGGTCATGCCCGCGGCGAGCAGCAGTGCCATGGCTCCTCGTGAGACGCGCCGCATTGTGCCCCTTTCACGTGGGTTCTCCACATTCGCGTCGCGACCCTAGAGGGAGAAGCCCGGCTAAAACGGATTGCTGTTGGGCTTGTTACCTATCCGTGACAGGTCGGTTGTCACCCGATCAGACCGGAAAACAACCCCCAAGAGGGGCGGAAGCGTGATCAGGTACGCATTGGCGTTCACGCTGGAAGAACGCGGGGCCGCACGGTGGGCCTCGATCACGTCCGGAACGGCGACCAACGGGGAGCGGAGATCAGATCGACCCGGGCAGACGACCTGCGGAGGGCCGCCCCTTCGACCGAGCGCGAGGCATCGGCAAGCCTGACGGGCACACGGGTGCCGACGAAACGTCCGCCGGGGCGTGCAGGGATGGGGCCGAGCGGAGGATCAGGTGGGAGGGGCGAGGGCGAAGCCGTCGTCCCACGGGGCCAGGCGTTCGAAGAGCCGCTCGTCGTGCCAGCGCCCGTCCAGGTGGATGTGGCGACGGGCCGTCCCCACGGGCGTGAACCCGTTGCGTTCGAGCACCCGCTGAGAAGCGACGTTGTCGACTCTCGTGAACGCCTCGACGCGGTGCAGGCGGAGCGCGCCGAACGCGACGTCCAGTGCCTGCCTGACGGCCTCGGTGGCGACGCCCCTCCCGGCGTGCGCGCGCGCCACCCAGTAGCCGACGAAGCAACTCTGGAGAGGGCCGCGCAGGATGTTGTTGAGCGTGATGCGCCCGGCGACCTCGCCGTCGACGAGGATGACGCCCGGCCACATCTCCCCCGCCGCGTACGCCTCGACCAGGTCGCGCAGGTTGTCGCGCTGGCCGTCGACGGTGAAGTACGCCTCCCCCCGCTCCGGCTCCCAGGGACGCAGGTAGGCGCGGTTCTCCCGGTACAGCGCCGCGAGCGCCTCCGCGTCCGCGATCTGGACGGCGCGCAGGCGCACCCCCACCCGACGTCCGTCGAGCGCGGGCGGAGGGCCGGCGAGCGCCGTCATGCGCGGGGCACCACGTACCGCCCGATGAACTCGCGTTCCTCCGGGGTGAAGCGGCGCAGGCGGTTCGCCTCCACGTCGAACGCGACGAGCGTCGAGGTCGCCTCCGCGTACACGTGGTCGTCGTCCCGCACCTCGTAGGCCAGCTTGAACGACGCGGCGCGGGCCTCGGTCACCCACGTCTCCACCCGGATCGGGTAGACGGTCGGGAGCAGCGGATACCGGTAGTCGATCTCGTGCCGGGAGATCACCATGCCGCGGACGGGCGGCTCCCCCTTGCGCACCGGGTCGCCGTGGAACATCTCCAGCCGCGCGTCCTCCAGGTAGCCGAGGAACTTGACGTTGTTCACGTGTCCCTGGGAGTCGATGTCACCGAACCGGATCTTGAACTCGTAGACGTGGCGGTACTCGGCCGCGGGCAACTGCTGCATGTCCTCGCCTGGGTACGGGAAACCGGGGGTCGGCCCGATGCTACCGGGCGCGGCCGAGGTCCCTGACAAGGCAGGGGCGCTCCAGGTCGAACCACCAGTCCGGAACCACGCGCCTCGCCGCCGCGGGGAGCTCCTCCAACGTCCACCCGCCGCCCGCTACCCCACCGCAGCCCGTGCCGCCCGACGAGCCGCTGAACAAACCCAGATCCCGCATGAAAAGCGGCCGTGGGCACCCCTCAGATCAACCAGCCACCTGTCACGCGCAGGCCCGATCCACCTCGGCGTCGCCGCCGCAGCGGTACTCCGGTTCGAGACGTTCCCCGGTGCGGGGATCGACGGCTGCGATCCCCTTCCCCGTCCCGGTGACGCACTCGAACCCGATCAGCATCTGCCCGGTGAGCTGTGCCAACGTCCCCGTCCTCCTCGGGTGGGAGCGGGCGGACCATAACGCCCAGGTACGCGAACGCCGGGGAACAGGAGCGGCCGGGAACACGTACC
>NZ_JBEZJP010000305.1:0-10122 GCF_040653175.1 Actinomadura sp. NPDC048032 | reverse complement strand
CGCCGCGGGGTGTGGGGGGGGGGGGGGGGGGGGGGGGGGGGGGGGGGGGGGTGGGGGGGGGGGGGGGGGGGGGGGGGGGGGGGGGGGGGGGGGGGGGGGGCGCGCGGCCCCCCCCCCGGGGCGGCCCCGCCGCCCCGCCCCCCCCCCCCCCGCCCCGGGTCGCCCGCGCGCTATTTCCGGACCAGCCAGGCGATCGCGGTCATCGTGCCGGGCGGGACCTCGGTGAAACCGCCGTCCCGGACCGCGACGGCCGCCTCCTTCACGCACCGGGCCCACGGCACGTCCCGCGCCAGGTGGACGGGGGCGCCAGCCTCGACCCACGCCGCCACGTGCCGGCGGCGTCCCTGGCGGAGCAGCAACTGGGCGGCGTGCCCGCACTGGGCGGCGGCCTTCCCCGTCGTGATCGTCACCTCGGGGTTGAGGGCGATGACCGCGTACGGGGGCTCGGGCGGCGCGGAGGGCTCCGGCGCCTCCGCCAGGTCGAGGCCCGCGACCTGGAGCTTGGCCAGCTGAGGCGGGACGTCCGACACCGGCCCCGGCGGGAAGGCCCGCACCTGCGCGCCCGCGTGCCGGACCGTGACGCCGGGCAGCGCCTCCGCCTCCGGCCAGCGCACGCCGCGGGCCCGCCGCGTCACCTTCCGGATCCGGCGCGACTCCCACTCCCGGACGGCCTCCCGCCACTCCCCCTCGGGCTCGGCGGCGCGCGGGTCGGTCAGCAGGCGGACGACCGCCGTCGCCGCCGCCTCGCAGACGGCGTCGTGACCCGGCGGATCGGCCTTCTCGGCGCGTACCACCAGTTGCATCGCCCACGGCGGGTCGTCAAGGGGGTCATAGTCGGGTCGCACCCGTGGAGTATTCCAAACTCCGTTCCGCTTCCCGGGAGCGGTAGTGGGTACTGCAACTCTTGCCGTCCCCCGGACGTCGTTCAGGTACGGGAGGTCGCCGGTGACCAGTGGCGCATGGAGTGATTCCATACCGGGAATCGGGACGTTCTTCGTCGGTATCGACGTCGCCCCCGGCCGCTACCGCTGCGAGGACGGCAAGGGCGGGTGGTGGGTGCGCTTCACCGGCCCCGGCGGGGGCGACCCCGTGGGCTCCTGGCCGCTGCCCGCCGGCCCCACCGAGATCGAGATCGCGCAGACCGACTTCGCCTTCGAGACCCACGTCTCCACGGCCTGGCGGCGCATCGCGCCGCCCCGCTCCCCCGAGGACGGCGCCCCGGCCGAGCCGCGGCCGGTCGCCGACCCGGCGCTGCGCGCCGAGCTGGACACGATCGTCGCGCGCCGCAAGCCGCTGGTGTGGCTGGCGCCGCTGTCGGTCCTCGCCCTCGGCCTGGTCGGCTCCCCGCTCCTCGGCTCGCTGTGGCTGATCGGCCTCGGCATGCTCGCGGTCCTGGTCGCGCTCGGCACCCCGTCGGTCTCGCTGGACCTGCGGCGCGCCCGGGAACTGGAGCGCCGCCGCGACCGCTACCTCCTCCCCGAGGACTTCGACGACGACGGCCGCGCGCTGCTGGCCCGCGTCCAGGCGGCCGTCGACGCCGTCCGCGACTCGCAGGTCAACCGCGAGGGTCTGCTGGACGCGGTGGACAACGCCGTCACACTGCCGCGCCAGGAATGGGAGATCGCGCAGGTCCTGGCGAAGCAGTCGCGGCTGCGCGCTGACCACGCCGACATGGCCGGCGCCGAGACGCTCCCGGAGGTGGAGGCGGCGCTGCGGCCGCTGCGCGACAAGCTCGACACCTCGGTCGAGGCGGTGACGCGCCGCGTCGAGGCCCTGGAGCGCTACGCCGAGCGCGCCCGGTCGGCCGACGAGGTGCTGCGCGCCCAGCGCCGCCTGGAGTCGATCGCGGAGAAGGCGCACGAGTACGACGAACTGCTGGCCGACACCGTCCGGGACGATCTGGCGCTCCCCGCCATCGAACGCCTGACCGAGCAGGGCGACGAGCTCCTGCGCACCCTCCGCGAGCGCCTCGCCGAGGCGGCCGAGGCGGGCGGGGAGCTCCCGCCCCCTTCCTAGTCAGGCGGTGAGGGCGCGCACCTGGGCCGGGGAGGTGAAGAGTTCGGCGCGCATGCCGGTCTCGCGGGCGGCGAGGACGTTGCGCTCGTTGTCGTCGAAGAACAGGACGTCGGCGGGCTCGACGCCGAGGCGGCCGGCGCAGATCTCGTAGGCGCGGGGGTCGGGCTTGGCGACGCCGATGCGGCAGGAGTAGACGCGCTCGTCGAAGCGGGAGAGCCATGCGCCGTGCCGCGCCTCGAAGCGGGGCACCAGGTCGCCGATGATGTTGGAGAGCAGCCCGAGCGTGCGCCCCCGGTCGGCCAGCTCGCCGACCAGGGCGACCATCTCCTCGTCGACGGCGGTCCAGCTGTCGAGGTCGGCCTCGGTCAGGGCGGGGACGTCGGGGAACGTGGCGCCGAGCAGGCCCGCGACGTCCGCCCAGTAGGCCGCGCTCTCCTGGCCGGCGTCGTAGGCGGGGCGGCAGGCCCAGTAGGCGTCCCAGAACGCGGGGCCGCGCGTCCCGGCGATTTCCTCGATCCGCCGCACCGCCTCGGGAGTCTGGGTGCGGGCGATCACTCCGTACAGGTCGAACACGATCACTTCGGGCATGGCCCGAGCCTAATCGGCGCGGGCGGCGGTCCGGGAAACCTCTGTAGCAAGCGCTTGTTGCACGTCGTACGCTGGTCCGGCCGCCGAATCGAGCAAGCGGTTGGGCGACACGGCATAATGAGAGGGTGACGACCACGAGCGCCAAGTCCGGACGATCGAGAACCCGCGGTGCCGGCGAGGACGCGCCCCGCCGCCGCGGCCGCGGAACCCCCGCGCTGGCGTCCGAACGGCGCGCCCACCTGGTCAGGCTCGCGGCCGAACTGTTCGCCGAGAAGGGGTTCCAGGCCACCACCGTCCGCAACATCGCCGACGAGGCGGGCATCCTGTCCGGCAGCCTCTACCACCACTTCGACTCCAAGGAGTCGATCGTCGACGAGATCCTGTCCGGGTTCTTCACCGAGGTCATGGCCGCCTACCAGGCGGTGATCGACGAGAACGAGAACCCGCGGGACACGATCGCCGGGCTCGTCCGCGTCGCGTTCGGCACCCTGGAGCCGCACCGCGCCGCGATCACGGTCATGCAGAACGACTGGAACTACCTGCGGGGCATGGACCGGTTCGCCTACCTGACCAAGTCCGAGGACGAGGTCGAGAAGATGTGGGTGACCACGCTCCAGGCGGGCCAGGCGGAAGGGCTGTTCCGACCCGACCTCGACCCGAAGCTGACCTACCGGATGATCCGCGACACCGTCTGGGTGGCCGTCCGCTGGTTCCGGCCCGGAGGCCGGCTGAACGCCCAGGGGCTCGCCGAGCACTACCTCAAGGTGATGTTCGACGGCATCAACCTGCACTAGCCCGCAGGCTCGCCCGATCGGCCCCGTCCCCGGCCCCGGGCGCGGGACGCGAGGGCAGGATCCGCCGCAGCGGTCCGGGCAGCCACCAGTTCGCCTCGCCGAACAGCTCCATCAGCGCCGGGACGAGCACCAGCCGCACCACGGTCGCGTCGATCAGGATCGCGACGCCGAGGCCGAGTCCCATCTGCTTGACGGCGACGTCCGCGCCGAGCAGCACCGACAGGAACACCATCACCATGATGGCGGCCGCCGCGCTGATCACGCGGGCGGTGCGCGACAGGCCGAGCGCGACGGCCTCGCGGGTGGCCACGCCCTCCTCGTAGGTCTCGCGGATCCGGGACACGAGGAACACCTCGTAGTCCATGGACAGCCCGAACAGGATCGGGAACATCATCAGCGGCACCCACGTGGTGACGGGCATGTCCGCCGGGAAGCCGAGCGCGCGCCCCGCCCACCCCCACTGGACGACGGCCGTCAGCACCCCGTACGCGGCCGCGATCGACAGCAGGTTCATCAGGGCGGCCTGCACCGCCACCGTGACCGACCGGACGAGCCCGACGAGCAGCAGCAGCGACAGGCCGACGACCACGGCGATCAGCAGCGGCAGCCGGGTGGAGACGCTGTCGGCGAAGTCGATCGAGGCGGCGTTCGGGCCGCCGACGTAGGCGCGGGCGCCCGTGCCGGCGACGGCCCCGGGGATGACGTCGTCGCGCAGCGTGTGCACGAGCCCCGGCGTCCGCTCGTCGTGCGGGCCGGTCTTCGGGAACGCCATGACGATGGCGGCCTTCCCGTCCCGGCTGGGGCGCGGGGGCTGGACGGCCGCGACGCCCGGCGTCGCGCGGACGGCGTCCGCGATCCGTCCCGCCTCCGCGAGTCCGCCGCCCTCGGTGACGATGACCAGCGGCGCGGCGGTGCCGGGGCCGAAGCCCTCCGCCATGATCCGGCTGGCCTGGTAGCCGCTGTGGTCGTGCGGCTGGGTGCTGGAGTCCGGCAGGCTCAGCCGCATCGACAGCGCGGGCACGGCGAGGACCAGCAGGACGGCGGCCGCGCACAGCCCGGCGACGACCGGGTGCGCCTGGACGACCCGCGCCCAGCGCTCGGCGAGCGGGCGGCGGGCCCGGCCGAGTCCCGGGACGCGCAGCCGGTCGATGGCGTGCCCGGCGAAGCCGAGCAGCGCGGGCAGCAGCGTCACGGCGGCGAGCATCGTCATCAGCACGGCGACGCCGGCCGCGACCGCCACGCCGTTCAGCAGCTTCTGCTGCATGATGAACAGGCCCATGAGCGCGATCACGACGGTGGTGCCGGCGAACAGCACGGCCCGTCCGGCGGTGGTGACGGCGGTGACCGCCGCCTCCTCCGGGCCGGCGCCCGCGTGCATCTCCTCCCGGTGGCGGGTGACGATGAACAGGGCGTAGTCGATGCCGACGCCGAGCCCGATGAGCGCCGCGATGATGGGGCTGAAGGAGGGCGCGGGCAGCAGGTGCCCGAGCAGCATGATCAGCGCGAGGCCGGTGCCGATGCCGAACAGCGCGGTCACGATGGGCAGCCCCATCGCCAGCACCGACCCGAACGCGACCAGCAGGATGACGACGGCGGCGAGCAGGCCGATGCCCTCGGACGGGCCGCCGCCCGGCGTCTCGGCGGCGTCCACCGCCGACCCCCCGAGGTGGATCCGGACCGGTCCCGAGTCGGTGCGCACGTCGTCCAGGAGCGCGGTCACGTCCGTCTTCGGCATGTCGTCCGACGAGACGTCGAGGCCGCCCGTGGCGAACGCGGTCTTGCCGTCCGCGGAGATCTGCCCGGGCGTCTCGTACGGGGACGACACCGACGCGACGTGCGGGGTCTTGGCGAGCCGGTCGATCGCCTGCTCGACCTTCGCCTTCACCTTCGGGTCTTGGACGCCGCCGTCGGCGTGCACCGCGAGCGTGATGGAGTCGCCGCTGCGCTGGGGGAAGTGCTCCTCCAGCAGTTCCGACGCCTTCGCCGAGCCGGAGTCGCCGCCGGAGAAGTCGTTCAGGGGCTCGGCGGCGAAGCCGAAGCCGATCGTCATGACGGCGATCGTGCCGACGATCCAGCCCGCCAGCGTCAGGCGCCGTCTCCGGTAGCAGAACCGGGCCAGCCTTGCGAGTCTCATGGGTACCGCCTCCGCGGACGCGCCGCGCCTAGGGGATGTCCTTTGCGCGCTCAGCGTCCTCTCCGGTTGTGGCCGAGGGCATCCGGCGGACGGTGTCACCCAGGGAAGCCGGCTACATCCACCGGAGTACATCCGGCGCGGTATCCCACGGTCCGGGGGCCGGAAGGCCCATAGTGTGCTTAGTCACGATTTGCGGAGTAGGAGTGACGCTTTGGTCCGTGGGGACGCTGTCAAGGGAGAGATCTACCGGGGGAGGGCGGCATGACGCCTCGGCACGGGGCCGCCGGCGAGCCCATGCCCGCGGGCCTGCGCGCCGCCACCGCGCGCGCCCTCCAGGAGCAGTTCCCGGGCGTGCGGGTCTGGTACGGCCAGGCGACGGGGTCGTGGTGGGCCATGGTGCCGCTGCGCGAGGGCCCGCGGCTGCTGGAGGCGCCGTCCTCGCAGCAGCTCCGCGAGGAGATCATGAGCTTGCGGTCGCGGGGGTGAGCCCCTCCGCCCGTCGTACGCACTCCGTCGCATGCGCTCGGTGAGCCCTGCGATTCGTGAGGGTGCGCGTCAGATTGACGCCTTCGCAGGCGCCCGGCGCCTCGCGTCCTGTTTCGCCGCCCGCCGGGAACGGGGCGCGATCCGTTCCCAGCGGGCGTCTCTGAGGAAACTAACCCGAAAAGTCTTCGGGCACAAGCGCTTGCTCGGTTTTCACCTCGGGGCGGCGCCGCCGCGCCGCCCCTTTCGACCGTTCCCCTACAGCTCGTACTGGATGGACGCGCGCTCCGCCGTGATGGGCGTGACGTACTCCTCGACCGCCGCGCGGTGGACCGGATGGTCGCGGTAGACGAGGTAGGCGTCCAGATCCGCGAAGTCCGCGACCACCGCGAAGTCGTAAGCGCCGGGGTTCACGCCGGCGTTCACCCCCACGCCGTACTCCCGGATCTCCGGGATCGCGCCGGGCAGCTCGCGCAGCTTCGCCGCGACCTCGTCCTGCTGGCCGGTCGTCGTGCCTTCGGTCCATCTGAACAGCGCTATGTGCCGGAAACCACTCATGACGGCACGCTACAGGCGGCGCACCCGCCTCAGACGTCTCCGAGCTCCGCCGCGGTGATCGCGCCGAGTTCCCAGCACGCCTCGAGATCCGCTTTGCCGGGCTCGCCCGTCACCACCACGGGCGGCTGGACGGCCTTCCACCTCAGCCCTGTGGTGATGGCGTCCAGGGCCCGCACGGCGCCGGTGGCGTCGTTGTTGCCGTGCAGGAAGGCGCCGAACGGGCGGCGCACCGTCTCCTCCAGGCAGGGGTAGTAGATCTGGTCGAAGAAGTGCTTCAGCGCACCGGACAGGTAGCCGAGGTTCACCGGGGAGCCCAGAAGGTAGCCGTCGGCCTCCAGGACGTCCACGGCGGTGGCGGACAGCGCCGCGCGGGACACGACCTCCACCCCCTGGACCTCGTCGGTCGACGCGCCGGCGCGCACCGCCTCGACCATCGCCTGGACGGACGGCGAGGGCGTGTGATGGACGAGCAGGAGCCTCTTCATCACCACGAGGCTAGCGGTGTCCCGGCCACCCGGCCGGGTATGCCCCGGTGACGGCGCCCGGCCGACGGTCCGGCCGTACGCTGGGTCAAGGCCCCATAACAACGACCGAACCCGGGAATGAGTTCCGGAAGATCTTGGTTGGGGGCTCAGCGGAGGTGTGCTTCGTGCTATCGGACGAGTCTTTGCGGAGGGCCGGCGTTTCCCGCCCTCCGGCCGCGGGCGGACCGGACGCGGCGCCCCATGCGCGGCCCGTCTGGCCGCTCGCGCTGACGGCGGCCCTCGTCGCCGCCCTGATCGCGGTGCCCGCGTTCGCGGACGCCCCGCACTGGCTCGGCCGGCTGTCCGAGCTCGCCACCGGCAGCCCGCTGAGGCCGGAGCACGCCGTCGTGCTGGCCCTCGCGCTCGCCCTGGTCGCCCGCGGCGTGCTGCTGCGCCGCCGCGCCGCCTGGTACGGGCTCGTCACGCTGGCGCTCCTCGGCCTGCTCGCCGCGCTGTCCGGCGACGACCCGCTGTGGCGGCTGCCGCTCCTCGCCGCCGCCCTCGGCGGGCTGTGGCTGGAGCGCGGCCGGTTCCCCGTGCGCCCGCACCCCGAACGCGTCCGCGCGGCCGTGAAGACCGGCGCCCTGCTGCTCGCCGCCGCGACCCTCTTCTCACTGGTCCTCGGCGGGGTGTCGGTCCGGTCGGTCGGCGACGTCGCCATCGGGCTCGGCGCCACCGGCGCGCCCATGGACGGGGCGTCCTGGCTCCCGGGCGTGCTCGGCCTCGCCGGCGCCGCCGGCCTGCTCGTCCTGGTGATCACACTCCTCGCGCCCGACCCGGCGCCCCCGCCCGGCGACGAGGCGGAGCGCGCCCGCGTCGCGGGCCTCGTCCTGCACCCCGGCTCCGACACCCTCGCCCCGTTCGCGCTGCGCCGCGACAAGGCGTACGTGTTCAGCGCGGACGGCCGCGCCGCGATCGGCTACCGGGTCCTGTTCGGCATGGCGGTGGCGGGCGGCGACCCGGTCGGCGACCCGGCCTCGCACACCGACGCCGTGCGGGCGTTCCTGTCGATGTGCCGGACCACCGGCTGGCGCCCGGCCGTCCTCGGCGCGAGCGACGCCCTGCTCCCGGCCTGGGGGCGGTGCCGCTCGATCGGCTTCGGCGACGAGGTCGTCATCCGCCCCGCCGAGTTCAGCCTGTCCGGGCGGAAGATGCGCAACGTCCGGCAGGCCGTCAAGCGCACCGAGAACTTCGGCGTCTCGTCCGAGATCCTCCCGGAACGGGAGCTCACGCCCGCGCTGCGCGGGAAGCTGCTGGACGTCGCGTCCCGCTCCCTCGGCGGCGCGGCCGAACGCGGCTTCTCCATGAACCTGGACGAGCTGCTCACCGGGTACCACCCGGGCGCGATCGTCGCCGTCGCCTACGACGAGGACAAGGAGCCCATCGCGTTCCAGCGCTACGTCACCGCGGGCGAGGGCGTCAGCCTGGACGCGATGCGCCGCGACCCCGGTGGCCCGAACGGCGTCAACGAGCGCCTCATCGTCGAGATGGTCGAATACGCCGCGGAGCACGGGCACGGGCTCGTCTCGCTGAACTTCGCCGCCTTCCGCGAGCTGCTGGACGCCGACGAGCGCGGCCTGCTGGAGAAGGCCGGCTACCGGGCGCTGCACCTCCTCGACCCGTGGATCGCCGTGGAGTCGCTGTACCTGTTCGACAAGAAGTTCAGGCCGTCCTACAAGCCGCGCAGCGTGGTCTTCCGGTCCTGGTTCGACATCGCGTGGCTGGCCGCGGCGCTGCTCACGCTGGAGTTCGGCCGGACGCGCCCCGCCCAGCGCGCCGCCGGCCCGATCACCGAACCCGTCCACCACCTGGGCCGATCCTGAGACGATCCCGGCGCGGCGGAACGTCCTAGAACGTGATTCTATGGAGTCCCCGCCTGAGAGGATCGCGCATGAGCAGCACGGTGCAGGGCCACTGCGATCCGGCGTTCGCCCGCGTCCGCGACGTGTTCGAGGAGCACTTCGCCGAGGGACGCGAGCTGGGCGCCGCCGTCGCCGTCTACGCGGGCGACCGCAAGGTCGTCGACCTGTGGGGCGGTGTCGCCGACCGCCGCACCGGACGCGCGTGGCAGGCCGACACCCCCTGCTTCGGGTTCTCCTGCACCAAGGCGGTGACGGCCGCGGCGGCGCTGCTGCTCGCCGAGCGCGGCGCCTACGACGTCGACGGCCCGGTCACGGACTGGTGGCCGGAGTTCGGCGCCGCGGGCAAGGACGGCGCGACGGCCGCGCATCTGCTGTCGCACCAGGTGGGCCTGCCCGCGTTCGCGCGTCCCGTCTCCGCGGAGGAGGCCGCGGACGCCCCGGCCCGCGCGGCGGAACTGGCCGCGCAGGAGCCCGAGTGGACGCCCGGCGAGGCCCACGGCTACCACGCCCTGACCTACGGCTGGCTGGCCGGTGAGATCGTCCGCCGCCACTCCGGCGGACGGACGGTCGGCGCCTTCGTGAAGGACGAGTTCGCCCGCGACCTGGACCTGTGGATCGGGGCCCCGGACGAGGTGATCGAGCGCGCCGCGAAACTGTCGGCGGGCCGGCGCACCGGCGGCGGGACCGACGCGCCCGGAACCGACGCGCCCGGCGCCACCGGGCAGGACGTCCTGACCCGGCTCGCCGAGGCCTACACCGACCCGCGGTCCATGATGAACCGGTCGCTGAACAACCCGCATCCGGGCAAGGGCGGCTACAACAACCCGGTCGTGCTGCGCGCCGGGTGGCCTGCCGCGGGGATGACGACGACCGCGCCCGCGCTCGCCGGGTTCTACCGCGACCTCACGGCGGGCCGCGTCCTGCGCCCGGACACGCTGCGCGAGGCCGTCCGCCCGCGCGTCAGCGGCCCCGACCGCACGCTGCTCGTCCGGAGCTCCTTCGGCCTCGGATTCATGCGCCCCTCGCAGACCTTCTTCACCCCGAGGGCGGGGCGCGCGTCGGCGTTCGGCCACACCGGCGCGGGCGGCTCGGTCGGGCTCGGCGACCCCGAGGCCGGGCTCGCGCTCGCCTACCTGCCGAACCTGATTGGCGACCACGCGGCC
>NZ_JBEZJP010000304.1:0-10126 GCF_040653175.1 Actinomadura sp. NPDC048032 | reverse complement strand
GTCCGGTTGGGCTCCCAGGAGTTGTCGCTGCCCGCGCCGTGGAAGTCGTAGCCCTGGTAGCGAGGGCCGGACTTGAACCGGCGACACAGCGATTATGAGCCGCTTGCTCTGCCTGACTGAGCTACCCCGCCGAGATGGTCGGTGTGGACCGGATTGCCAGGATACCGGATGCTCACCGAGCCCTGGGAACACGAGAACCCGGACGATGATCGGGGAACCGGTTCCGCGGGCTCCGCGGGACCGTCTCCAGAATACCGGGTGCGCCGGTGAGCTGCGAAACGTCCTGCTGGAACCGGTGGGACGGTACCACAGGCACAGGTATGGAGCGAATCAGGGCGCTCGGCACCGCGGGGGCGGCGACGGCCGCTCCCCGGTACGACGAAGGCCGCCCTCCGGAATGCGGATGGCGGCCGGTTTGCCGTGAGCCCCTTTACGGAATCGAACCGTAGACCTTCTCCTTACCATGGAGACGCTCTGCCGACTGAGCTAAAGGGGCCTGCGTCGTTCGCGCAGTGAAACCATACAGGGTCCGGGCGCGTGGTGCGAACCGGATTCCCGAGCCGGTGTCCGCGCTGGTCAGCGCAGCAGGTTCCGGGCGATGACGAGCTGCTGGATCTGGCTCGTGCCCTCGTAGATGCGGAAGAGCCGGACGTCGCGGTAGAAGCGCTCGACGGCGACGCCGCGCATGTAGCCCATGCCCCCGTAGACCTGAACGGCGCGGTCGGCGACCCGTCCGACCATCTCCGAGCAGTAGTACTTGGCGCAGGACGGGCCGAGCTTGGTGTCCTCGCCGGCGTCGTAGGCGCGGGCCGCCTCCAGGACCATCGAGCGTCCGGCGTACAGCTCGGTCTGGGAGTCGGCGACGAGCCCTTGGATGAGCTGATACTCGCCGATCGCCTTGCCGCCCTGGCTGCGCTCCTTCGCGTACGCGACGGTCTCGTCGAGGATCCTCTGGGCGAGCCCCACGCAGACGGCGGCGATGCTGACCCGGCCATGGGCGAGTGACGCCATCGCGGTGCGGAAGCCCGTCCCCTCCGTCCCGACCATGGCGTCGGCGGGGACGCGCACGCCGTCGAAGAAGACCTCGGCCGTGTGGGCGCCGCGCTGGCCCATCTTCTCGTCGGACGGGCCGACGCGCAGGCCGCCCGCGCCCTTCTCGACGAGGAAGGTGGAGATGCCGCGGGAGCCGGGGCCGCCCGTCCGGGCGAAGACCATGAAGACGTCGGCCTCGGGCGCGTTGGTGATGAACCGCTTGGCGCCGTCGATGACGTAGTCGTCGCCGTCCCGGACCGCGGTCGTGGTCAGCGCGCTCGGGTCGGACCCCGCCTCGGCCTCGGTCAGCGCGAACGCCCCGACGACCTCGCCGGATGCGAGCCTCGGCAGCCAGGCCTCCTTCTGCGCCGCCGTCCCGGCGTTCACCAGGACCTGCCCGGCGATGCCGTTGCTGGTGCCGAACATGGAGCGGAACGCGGGGCTGGCGTAGCCGAGCTCGAAGACCAGCCGCACCTCCTCACCGAGCGAGAGGCCGAGCCCGCCGTACTCCTCGGGCAGCGCGTACCCGAACAGGCCCATGTCGCGGGACGTGCGCCGGAGCCGCTCCGGGATCGCGTCGGTCTCCTCGATCTCCTCCTCGCACGGGACGACCTGGTCGCGGACGAAGCTGCG
This sequence comes from Actinomadura sp. NPDC048032, assembly GCF_040653175.1. Lineage (NCBI taxonomy): Bacteria > Bacillati > Actinomycetota > Actinomycetes > Streptosporangiales > Thermomonosporaceae > Actinomadura > Actinomadura sp. NPDC048032. The sequence continues at coordinate 8,461 of NZ_JBEZJP010000304.1, read as the reverse complement.
GACGGCCTTGAGCACGTCGGCGAAATCCTGGGGCTCCATGCGCCCTATTCTAGAATCAGATTCCAAGATGGTGGGCGGATTCCGGCCCGGCGCACCCGATATGCCAAGGTGATCGTTTATGTCGCTCCAGCCTCTCGTCGATCAGATCGTCCGGGCCGCGGTGGTCGAGGACCGCTCCTTCGGCGACCTCCTCCCGCAGCTCATGCAGGTGTTCCAGACCGCCTCCCCCGCCGAGATGACCGCCGCGATGCCCCGCCTCGCCGAGGGCATCGCCGAGGCGCCCCCGAACCTCGGCGGGTGGCTCGCCATCGTCTCCGGCGCCTGGGTCGAGAACGGCGCCGACCCCGACCCCGTCGGGGCGCCGCTCGTCCACCGCATCTCCGAGGTCACCGCCGCCGCGCTGGCGTTCGCGAACGCGTGGGACCAGGCCGCCGGCGGCAAGCCGCCGGACATGCAGGAGGAGCAGCCCTCCCAGCAGGTCTTCGACACCGTCGCGCCGCACCTCGGGGACGGCGCCGTGACCGCGATGATGTCGTGGTTCGCGCTGCCGCAGTTCGCGATGGCGGGCTGCACCGTCCTGCAGATGGGGCCCGCGGTGCGGGCGGGCATCGCCGACCGCGACTTCTGCGCCTTCGCCGCCGGGCAGGCCGCCCAGTACCTCGGGCAGATGGAGCACTACCAGGCGCTGCTGCGCGTCCTGGACGGCGAGCGCCTCCTCGTCCTCGACCGCGCGAGCCGCAAGGGGTGGACGGTCACGATCGGCGGGCTCGGCGACAACTTCCAGCTGCACGTCCTGCTCGCGGGCGCGCTCATCGGACGCCCCGGCGGGCTGACCGGCGACCGTCCCGCGCCCGAGATCATCGCCTGCTTCCTCAACGCCGACACCCCGCCCGGGCGCCCGATCATCTCCAGCCCGTGGAACCTCGTCGACGCGCACGGCGAACCGATCTGGAACGAGGGCGTCCCGGCCGACATCCCGGTCGTGAACGGCACCCGCGTCGTCGTGATCGATCCGCCGTCCTACGAGCGCACGTTCCCCGCCGGACGTCGCTTCCCGCTCATGCCCGGCACCCTCCGCATGGAGGGCATGCACCTGCCGGAGGACCTGGACGCCTGGTGGCCGCACATCGCGGCCCCGACGCGCTGACAGCAGAGCGGCCCCGACGCGCTGACGGTAGGGCGGCCCCGACGCGTTAACAGCGGGGCGGCCCCGACGCGCTGACGGCAGAGCGGCTCCGACGCGTTAGGCGGGGGCAGCGGTCAGGAGTCGAAGCGCACGAAGACGGCGGTGGCGTCGTCGTACCGCTTCCCGCGGGCCGCGGTCGCCTCCGCCTCCGCGGCCCTGGTCCTCCTGACGAGTTCCCGCGGGCCCTCCTCGTCGAGGAGGCGGAGCAGGTCGCCCCACTCCATCCGGCCGAACCGCTCCACGAGCCTGGACGCGCCGTCGCTCAGCACCGCCGCCCGCCGCAGCCCCTCGACCGGCACCTCGCCGGTCAGCCCCTCGTACGCGGCCTCCGGCCTGGTGCTCGCCACCCAGAACCCGCCGGGGCTGTTGCGCGACCGCCGCACGCCCTCCAGGGTGTAGCTCGGCAGATGGTCGACCCGGTCGTCCCGGAAGACCCTGATCTCTCCGACGTCCACCACGATCGGCGAGTCGGCGAGGACGTACCACTCCACGGCCCCGCCGCGGCGGCGCAGCAGCGACACGGTCGCGGACGGGCTGTCGGGATTGCCCAGGTCGCACGTCTCGGTGTGCGCCTCCGCAGTCACCTTGATCGCCTCGGCGACGAGGTCGGGCAGGGGCTTGCCGTCCTCCAGCGCCAGCAGCGCCGCGATATGCCCGCCGAGCCTGCGCACCAGCCACGCGGGGTCGTGCCGGCAGCCGCTGTCGACCCCCTGCGGGGCGGTCGCGCCGTCCAGCAGCACCACCCAGCCGGGGCCGGCCGCCACGAAGTCCTCGTTCTCCCGTCCCGGCGTCGCCACACTCACATAACTCACCTGCACGGATGCAGGTCTACCCGGTGGCCCGCCCCTTGGGGAGCCGCTAGACCAATTCCCTCATCCCGAGTTCCCGCGCCCGTCCTGATGTGGTGGGCCTGAGGACGCGAACGCCGCCGCCGGGCGTGGCCCACCCCCTCCGGCACGTTTCGGCCCCGGCCGGAGGACCAAGTCGATGACCCCTGTGACCTGCGAAGATCATTTTCGGCTGAGAGATGGGCCACTTTCGGACAGCGATGTTTGTATCCACCGTCGCGGCCGCCCCGCCATCGCCGACCGGTGCCCCCTCGCCGCCCACTCCGGCCCCCAGCGATATTTCCGCAGGTCAAATGCCATATGGCGCAGCGCTCTGGTTCGCAGCGTCCCCGCCTGGACGACCTGGTTGACAGGACCAATGACTCCCTCATGGGACAAGTCACCTCAACTGTCACAGGACGTTCATCTGCGACTTCGCCGTCCTCAAGCCCCAAACGTTAACTCTGGCCCATTACCGTTCGACCACCACCGCGTTCCGCGGCCCCCACCCCCCGAGCGGCGAGAGGAGCACGACCCCAGTGACGTCTCGTGGTCAACGCGCGCGCGTGCTCGCCGCCGTCGCCGTGGGCGCGTCCGCCCTGCTCGTGGCCGGGTTCCTGGCTTTCCAGGCCTTCCGGGGAGACCCGGCGACCGCCGCTCCGCCGATGCCGTCGCCCGACGCGTCCCGTCCCGCCGAGCCCGCCACGACGGCGTCGCTGCCGCCCGCCGCTCCGCTCCGCCTCGAAGTGCCGCGGATCGGCGTGCGCACACCGCTGATGAAGCTGGCCAAGAACCCGGACCGGACGGTCGAGACGCCGCCGCCGAGCCGCGCGCAGGAGGCCGGCTGGTACCGCCTCGGGGCCGCGCCCGGCAGCCGGGGCGCTGCCGTGATCATCGGGCACGTGGACTCGGCGCGCGGCCCGGCCGTGTTCTACCGGCTGGGAGAGCTGCGCCCCGGCGACCGGGCCAGCGTCCTGCGCGCCGACGGCCGCACCGCCGTGTTCAGGGTCGACTCCGTCGAGCGGTTCGGCAAGGACCGCTTCCCCACCCGCCGCGTCTACTCCGACCCCGGCTACGCGGCGCTCCGCCTGATCACCTGCGGCGGGCGCTTCGACCGCGCCACCGGCCACTACGTGGACAACGTCATCGCCTTCGGCCACCTGATGCGCACCGAAGGGACCCGCTGACATGCGCCCCGTCTCCGGCGCCCCCGACGGACCCCGCCCCCACCAGGGACGGCACCGTCTCCCGCGCCCCGCTCCGCACGTCGGGGCGTCTCCCGTCCGGCGGACGCCCGGCCCGGGACACCTGGCGTCCCCGGTGGCGCGGGGAGGCCCCAGCCCCCGCCGCGCCCTCTCCCCGACCGTCACCGTCCCCGACCGGATGGCGGCCGCGCTCATGCCTCCGCCGGTCCGGCGCCCCTCGCCCCCGGCTCCGTCCCCGCCTCCACCCGTCCACGCCCGGCCGCGGCCCGCCCCCGCGCCGTCCCGCAAGGGGAAGGACGGCAAGCGCGACCAGGCCCCCGTGCGCGCGGACGCGATGCGCGTGACCGTCCTGATCCCGGCGCACAACGAGGCGAAGCAGATCACCGAGACGATCGCCTCGCTGCGCCGCCAGGAGCGCCCCCCGGACCACATCATCGTGATCGCCGACAACTGCACCGACGCCACCGCCGCGTTCGCGCAGCTGTGCGGCGTCGAGATCGTCGGCACCCGCGGCAACGAGCACAAGAAGGCGGGCGCGCTGAACCAGGTCCTCGACCGGCTGCTGCCGATCTTCGGCCCGGACGACGCGATCATGGTGATGGACGCCGACTCGGCGCTCGACCCCGGCTTCATCCGGCACGGCGTCGAATACCTGGCCACCGGCCGGTACGCCGCCGTCGGCGGCACCTTCACCGGCAAGCCGGGCGGCGGCGCCGTCGGCATGTTCCAGCGCAACGAGTACGCCCGCTACGCCCGCGACGTCCGGCGCCTCCAGGGCAAGGCCCTCGTCCTCACCGGAACCGCCACGATCTTCCGGGCCGCCACGCTCCAGGAGGTCGTCGCCGCCCGCCGGGACCGCCGCCTCCCCGGCCTGCCGCACGTCTACGACGTCCGCGTCCTGACCGAGGACAACGAGCTGACCCTCGCCATCCTCCACCTCGGGTTCCGCATCCTCTGCCCGAAGGAGTGCACGCTCACCACCGAGGTGATGCCGACCTGGCGCGAGCTGGCCCAGCAGCGGCTCCGCTGGAAGCGCGGCGCGCTGGAGAACCTCGTCGACTACGGCTGGACGCCCGTCACCCGGCCCTACTGGGGACGGCAACTACTCTCCCTGGTCGGCATCCTCGTGATCACCGCGTACCTGCTCTCGCTCGCCTACTCGGTGATCTGGCTCGGCGGGATCCAGATCAGCCCGCTGTGGGCCGGCATCACGGTGATCTTCATGGTGGAGCGCGTGGTGACCGTCCGCCGGCGCGGCCCGGCGCAGATGGCGATCGCCGCCACCATCGTCGTCGAGATGGTCTTCGACGTCTTCCTCCAGATCGTCCAGGCGCGTGCGTTCTGGCAGGCCGCCTGGCGCAAAGAAAGGAAATGGTGATCCATGTACAACAACCCCCCGATCGGCGGCGTGGCCGCCGGCTTCGGCGGCGCCGCCGCCGCGTCGCCCTGGCTCGGCCTCCAGGCCCTCTGGCTCGGCCTCGCCCTCTTCACCCTGGTCTCCGCGGGCCTCGCGGTGAAGCGCATCCTCCCCGCACGCAAGGGCTGACGGTGAAGGCCGGGCCCCTCCCCGGCCTTCACCCCTCTCCGGTAGGTTCCGGCGGATGGGGTCAATAGCGGGCACGGTCGCGACCGCGTGCGGCATGTTCGCTGCGACGAACGTCGACGACCTGATCGTCCTGACCGTCCTCTTTCTGTCCGGACGCGCGTCCGGGTCCCCACGGCCCTGGCAGATCTGGGCGGGCCAGTACGCGGGCATCGCCGCCCTGGTCCTCGTCTCGGTGGTCGCCGCGCTGGGCCTGACGATCGTCCCGGACGAATGGATCGGCCTGCTCGGCCTCGTCCCGCTGGCCCTCGGCGTCCGCGGCCTCGTCGCGGCCGTCCGCGCCGGAGACCACGACGGCCCTCCCGCGGTCGCCTCGGGCCTGCTTCCGATCGCCGGCGTGACGATCGCCAACGGCGCCGACAACATCTCGGCCTACACGCCGGTCTTCCGCACCATCGGCCCGGAGTCCACCCTCGTCACCGCCGCGGTCTTCGCGGCGGGCGTGGCCCTGTGGTGCCTGACCGCGTCCTGGCTGGGCTCGCACAAGAAGGTCATCGATCTCCTGGACCAGCACGGCCGATGGCTGGTCCCGATCGCCTTCATCACCATCGGAGCCTTGATCGTCCTACAGTCCGCCGCTGACCTCCGCCGCGCCCTCGGCTTCTGACCCGCCCCCTGCGTGGGGACGAACCGCAGCCGGAAGAGGCACAACCTGCCAGGCGGAAAAGCAGGGCCGGGCCCCCTCGTGGAGGGGGCCCGGCTGAATTCTTCGCGATCAGCGCTTCGGCTGCTCCGTGGAGGAGTCGCCAGAGCGAGGAGCCTCCTGCTGGGGGCTCTTCTGCTCCTTGTCCTTGTCCTTGTCGCCGGTCACTGCGAGCACAGCCCCGACAACGGCTGCTCCGATGACCTGTCGCCGGGTGATCTTCCCGTCTCCCATGGTTCTCTCTTTTCTCTTGTTTTTCAGTTGACTGCGGGACCGAGCCCGCAGGACGTACCGTCCGTGCACCACGCCCTAGCGCAAGCGGCCGAGAGCATTCGGTGAGCACGGCGGCATCGCATCGGGATCAGCGCGCGGAGTCAGCGGCATCGCGCGCATCCGGGGAGCCAGGAAGGCGGGCCACTGAACACCGAGAGCGCTCAGGCGCGATCGCGACTGGCCGAACCGGCCGTCCCGCGTGAGAGAGACACAGGCGAAGGAGATCAGACGAAAACGCCGACAGACGCGTGACCGCCTTTACGTGAACCCCGCAATTCACGTAAAGGCAGTCACTTCCGCGGCGTCAGCCGCTGGCTATTTGAACGCGGTGTAGCGGCCGTAGGGCGCGGTCAGCACGAAGCTCTTGTACTTCCCGGTCTTGCAGTTGCTCCACGTGTAGTACATGTTCCCGTAGACCCGGCGCATCTCGAAACCGCGGGTGACCCTCAGCGTCGTCTTCGGCGGGACCGTGGTCTCGTCGCTCTGTGTGGTGGTGATGCTCTCCGACTTCTCGAGACCGCCGCCGGCCTTCACGTTCACCTCGGCGAAGAACCAGGCCTTGAACGAGCCGGACACCTCGACGTTGACGTTCCACTTCGTACTCGCTTGCTGGCTGAGGGTGTAGGTGCGCTTCACCGACCGCTTCGAACCGTTGTACAGTTTCTCCGTCTCGCCCGTCGACTTGCGGAAGTTGACCTTGCGCTGGACCTTGACGGCCCAGCCGGGGTCGCAGTGCGGGCTCGCCGCCCTGGCGACCTTGTCCTGCGCGGCCACCTGCCCGGCGGTGCTGGAGTGGCCGGACCCCGAGACGGCCAACGCGATGGCCGGGACGGCGACCAAGGCGGCCGCTCCGGTGCCGATCGCGGCGATGCGGGCCTGCTTTGCCTTCGAGCTCTTCACGAATTCTCCCTGAGTCGATACGCGATTTCCGATCGGTGGGGAGAGCTTAGAAATCCAGGAAGAAAGCACCCTAGGGCCTTAGGGCCCTACCCGGCGCTGACGGGGACCCCAAGCCCGGCACTCAAAACGTGCATTGCAGAGAGAAGAAGCGGAAACCGGACATCGAGATGACGCGCCTTCCCGCGTCCCCGCGGGCCCACGGCGCGGAATTTCCATGACGAGGACTGACAGGCCGATTCTTCCGCCCGCATTCTGCAAGCCATGCGAGCGCGCGTGGCGCCCAGGGCCCCGAGGGCCTCACTCCCGATCAGTCCGCCTGACCGCCATGTGGACGCGGCGATCGTCCCGACCACGCACGGAGCCCAGCGATCCGTCTCGACACTGGCCCTTGAACACATGGGCCAGTTCTTGGTTCCCCCAGCCACCGGCTATATCGAGTCGGCGGCGAAGCCACGTCCGGGTTCAGGCGGAGCGGGAGAACGTCACGTAGCCGGCGACCAACCGGTAGCCGAGACCTTGATAGGTGGCGCTACTCGCCGGGGTCGCGACGTGCACGATCTCGGTCGCGCCGGCGGCCAGCAGTGAGCGGGTGACAGCGGCCACCAGGGCGGTCGCGTAGCCGCGTCCCCGGTGCTCGTTCGTCGTGTAGATCAGGTCGAGCCGCACCGCCGAGCCGAACCGGGGCCCGTGACCGGCGACCGCCACCACGCGGCCACCGGCCTCCCAGACGTACAGGTCACCGGCGGCGAGGCGGCCGGCGACGGCGCCGAGCGTGCCGTGGCCCCGGGTGACGGCCTCGTACCAGCGGTCCAGCAGATCGTGGTCCGTCGGCGCCGCGGGCCGCGCGAAGCCGTCCGGCACCGAACAGGGCCGAAGCGCCTCCAGCCGATACAACCGCAGCCGGGGACCGACCACCCGCCCAGGACATCCCGACGCGAACGCCTCGGCAAGGTCACTGCGGCCCTCCCACGCGTGGGGCGCGTCGTCCAGATACCCCGGCAGCGCAGCCGCGGCCTCCACCGGCATGTCGCCAAGAAGCAACGGGCCGAAAGAGGGGCGGACGAACGCGCCACCGACCGTCCCCCCAGGATCCGTCCACCATCCGAACAGCGGCGGAGTCCCTCTACCACCTGAGCGGCGGAAGGCGGACAGCGCGATCAGCAGGGGAAGGTTGGTCGCCGCCCGCGCGAGCAGGAACTCCTCCCCTGGGCCGAACTCAGCCGGGTCGCCCACCACAGACCAGCCGGAAGTCAACGCCACGTCCGCCCCCTCCAAGCAACGGGAACCACCTGACTTATTCGGGCATCGGCAGCGTCTCAGAAGACCACCTCGTCCGGGCCCGGACGGCGGCATCCGCTCGTTCGGAGGGGATCCGCACCGACGCCGACGCCATGATCATTGCGTGTTGCCGTCGTGGTCGGACGGTCGTGAGTGCACCACGAGAGAGTCTCGAGGTGTCACGTTAAAAGGAGATCTACCATGACTGCTCCGGGTATGACCCCCGAGAAGGTCGCGGACAAGCTGCGAGTCCTCGCGGCCCTGGCTCCTCTGGTCACCGAGAGCCCGACGGCCGCGAAGATGTGCGGCGAGCTGGCCCGGGAACTGCGTCCCGTCATGGCGACGGTGATGCGCGCGCTCGTCTTCTTCGCCCTCGCCGACACCGTCGCCACGCTCACGAAGCCGGGCGGCCTCCTGGAGGACTTCCTCAAGGGCGGCCCCTCCACCGGCAGCACCACCAAGACCTCCGACACCGAGTGACACAGGGCCTGCAAGGGCAACGACCGGTACGTCGTCCTGGACGTCACGTACGCCCTGGAGGAGGCC
>NZ_JBEZJP010000303.1:0-10148 GCF_040653175.1 Actinomadura sp. NPDC048032 | reverse complement strand
GGGGACGTTCAGCGCCTCCAGCTTTCCGCCCGACATGTAGGCGTGGTAGCCGCCGCGGTGGGCGCGGGGCCGGAACGGCAGCGCCACCTCGGCGCCCGGGTACTGTGCCTTCACGTACTGCGCGGTCTGGCTCATGTTCGAGCCGGGCGCGATCGCCACGGCGCCCCTGAGGCGGATGTCGCGGGGCTCCTGCTTCGCCGCCGCCGTGTAGAGCGTCGCCTGGCCGCCCTGGCTGTGGCCGGCGACGAACCAGTCGCGCCCGATGCGGGGGTCCGTCCTGCGGGCGGCCCGGACGATGTCGGTGACGGTGTTGGCCTCGCTGGCCCCGTTCATGTACGGGTGCCCGCCGGGCGTGCCGAGTCCCTCGTAGTCGGTCTGGACGACCGCGAAGCCGTTCGCGACCCACTTGTCCAGGTACGCCTCGGTGAGCGACAGGTAGTCGCGCACCGGGCCGCCCGGGGCGTCGGCGGACGGAGCGCAGGCGTCGGCGGTCCCGGTGGTGCCGTGCGCCCAGCTCAGCACCGGCCAGCCGCCGGGCGGCGGGGTGCCCTTCGGGACGGCGACGGTGCCCGTGACCGTGATCCGCTTCCCGCCCACGCCCTCGGAGGCGTAGGTGACGAACCGGTTCTTCGCCGCGCTCGGCAGCGCCGCCAGGTTCGTCAGCGGCCTGCTTTCGAGCAGCTTCCCGCGCTGCGCCGGGGCGGCCTGCGCGGGGGCCGCGGCGATCCCGGCCAGCACGGCGCACGCGGCCGCCGCGACGGCGGCCCTTCCCATCGATCTCACGTGTGGTTCCTCCTGATGTCCTGGACGGCGCGGTAGGCGAAGGCCATGGCCGACCCGATCGGCACGCCGGGCCCCGGGTAGACGGGGCCCGTGAACGAGGCGCTGGTGTTGCCGGCGGCGTAGAGCCCGGGGACGGGACGGCCCGAGCCGTCCAGGACGCGGGCGTCGGCGTCGGTGCGCAGCCCGCCCTTCGTCCCGAGGTCGCTCAGGACGACCCGCGCGGCGAGGTAGGGCGGCCGGACGACGGGCACGACGCACGGCCCGCCGCCGGAGAAGTACAGGTCGTAGGGGTCCTCGCCGCGGTGGAAGTCCTCGTCCGCGCCCTTGGCGGCGAAGCCGTTGAACCGCTCGACCGTGGCGGCGAGCGCGTCCGCGGGGAGCCCGATCATCCCGGCAAGCTCCGGCAGGGTGCCCGCCTGGACCCAGGCGCCCGAGGCGAGCTGCTCGTCCGCCCGCAGCGGCGGGACGGAGATCGCGGGCAGGCCGCCCGCCCGCGCGTCCCAGATCAGATGGAACGGTCCCTCCGCGGCGGCCATCCGGCGTCCCATCCGGTCGTAGGGGAGGGACTCGTTGGCGAACCGGCGGCCCGAGCCGTCCACGACCAGCCCGCCGCGGAACCCGAGGGTGAACGCGGGCCGTCCGTCGGGGGCGAGCAGGCCGGGGCAGAACCACGCCTGGTCCAGCAGTCCGGTGGACGCGCCGATCCGGACGGCGGCCTCGATCGCGTCGCCGGTGTTCGCGCCGCCGGGGGCCATCGTCAGGCCGGCGCCGCCCGGCACGCCGCGCTCGGCCCGCAGCGCGGCGGACGACTCGAAACCGCCCGCCGCCAGCAGGACGCCGCGCCGGGCCCGCAGCCGCACCGGGCCGTCCGCGGTCATCGCCGTGACCCCGGTCACCCGGCCGTCCTCGACGACCAGGTCGGTCAGCGCGGTCCGCGTGCGGATCTCCCCGGACCCGGTCGCGGTGACCGCCAGGAGCAGCCGCCCGATCAGCGCCCGGCCCTGCACCAGCGGCTTGGACGCCGAGTGCCCCCGGCCCGCCCGGTCCCGGTCGACCGGCGGGCGGACGAGCGCGGCGAGCTCCCCGAGCCGCTCGGCCGGAAGTTCGACCGGGACGAACGACCGGCCCATGTCCAGGCGCCCGGGCGCGTCGAAGTAGTCGGGGAACGCCTGGAAACGGAACTCGATCGCCGGGTCCCTCTCCAGGAAGTCCACCAGCTCAGGGGCTGTTTCCAGGAACGCCTCGCGGCGCTCGGCCTCGGCGTCGCCGAGCAGCGCCCGCAGGTAGGTCCGCGCGCCCTCGGTCGAGTCGCCGAGCCCGGCGCGCTCCTGGACCCGCGTCCCCGGCAGCCAGATCGCCGCACCCGAGTACGCGGACGTCCCGCCGAGCAGGCCCGTCTTCTCCAGGACGGCGGTCCGCAGGCCGCCCGAGGCGGCGGCGAGCGCGCCCGCCATCGCCCCGGCCCCGGAGCCGGCGACCACCACGTCGTACTCGTCGTCCCACCCGGCTCGTCCCATGTGGCATGCCCTCCGACCTCGGGTTCTCAGCGCGGGCACACCGTAGGGCGCGGTCCGGGCGGGGAGGGGCGGCCCGTCCCACTGACCGGTACGGACGTTCGCGGGGACGGCCCGGAGCCCGGATATTGTTCCCTGGCAGGACGGGAAGGATCGCAGGACGGAAAGGACCGGGGGAGGACCGTGGCGAGGATCGCAGCGGGCAGGCTGTCCGCCGAGCCGAGCTCGCCGGAGCAGCACGACCGGCGCGAGCGCATCCTGCGCGCCGCGTCGCGCATCGGCGCGGAGAAGTCCCTCGAACGCGTCCAGATGCACGAGGTCGCGAAGGCCGCCGGGGTCGCGATCGGCACCCTGTACCGGTACTTCCCGTCCAAGGTCCACCTGTTCACCGCGGTCATGGCCAAGCAGGTCGACCGGCTCCGCGACCAGGTCACCGAGCCCGCGCCCGGCACGAGCCCCGAGGACGCGGTCGCCGACCTGCTGGTGCAGGCCAGCCGGCACCTCATGGCGCAGCCGGTCCTGTCGACGTCGATGCTGCACGCGTCCAACACCGCCCACGTCGCGACCGTCGCCGACACCGTCCACATCGACAGCACGTTCCGGGAGATCCTGCTGCGGGCGGTGGGGATCGAGGTGCCGACCGCGCAGGACGTCACCCTCGTCCGGCTGCTGATGCAGTGCTGGTACGGCGTCCTCCAGTCGAGCCTGAACGGCCGCGCGTCGATGGCCGACGTCGAGAGCGACATCCGCCTCGCCTGCCGGCTGCTGCTCGCGCCCCGCTCGAACGCTCCGGGAAGCGGCGCCGCGCGCCCCGCGCCGCACGCCTCCCAGTGATCGGGACGGCCCCGGCGGACGTCCCGCGGCCGGGCTAGCGTGCCGCCATGAATCGCTTTGACGGCGTGAAAGTGCTGCTCACCGGGGCCGCGTCGGGCATCGGACGGGCCACCGCGATCCGCCTGGCCGCCGAGGGCGCCGCGGTGTACGCCGTGGACCTCTCGGAGGAGGGCCTCGCCGGGACGGCGGCCGCGGCGGGCGGTCCCGGCACCGTCGCCACCCGGGTGGCGGACGTCACCGACGAGGCCGCCGTGATCGCGACCGTGGCGGACGCGGCGGCGGCGCTCGGCGGCATCGACGTGCTCGTCAACGTCGCGGGCGTCCACAGGACCACCCCGATCGAGACCCTCACGGTGGACGACCTCCACCGGATGTTCTCCGTCAACCTCGTCGGCACCGCCCTGTTCTGCCGCGAGGCGCTCAGGCACCTCCCCGACCGCACCGGCGTGATCGTCAACACCGCCTCGCTGTCGGCGACGCAGGGCAACCCGTTCATGACGGCGTACTCGGCGTCCAAGGGCGCCGTGCTGGCGTTCTCGCTGAGCCTCGCCGCCGAGCTGGCCGCCCGCCGCATCCGCGTCGTGCCGATCTCCCCGGGGGCCGTCGACACCCCGCTGACCCGGGCGCCGGGCATGTTCCCGGACGGCCTGGACCTCACCTACTTCTCCAAGATCCGCTCCTACTACGGCGCGGCCGAGCCCGAGCAGATCGCGGCCGCGATCGCGTTCGCCGCCTCGTCCGACGCCGCCTACTTCACCGGCGCCGACCTCCGCGTGGACGGCGGCGCCCACACCTGAGAGGGACCACCATGGCACGCACCATCGCCGTCAGCGGGACGGCGTCCGGCATCGGGAAGACGCTCGCCGGGCTGCTGCGCGAGCAGGGGGACACGGTCGTCGGGGTCGACCTGCGCGACGCCGACGTGTGCGCCGACCTCGGCGGCGCCGAGGGACGGTCGCGGGCGGTCGCCGAGGTGCTGGACCTGTGCGGCGGCACCCTGGACGCCGTCGTCGCCTGCGCCGGCGTCTCCGACTTCACCGAGCTGCCCGTCAAGGTCAACTACTTCGGCGTCGTCGCGCTGATGGAGGGCCTGCGCCCCGCGCTGGCCAGGGCGGAGGCCCCGCGCGCGGCCGTCGTCGGGTCGATCGCCGGCACGCACCCGGCGGACGAGGAGACCGTGCGGGCCTGCCTGGCCGGGGACGAGCCCGCCGCGCTGGAGGCGGCGGCGAAGGTCGTCGCGGCCGGCGCGGGCAACCGGACGTACCCGTCGTCGAAGGCGGCGCTGGCGCGGTGGATGCGCCGCGCGAGCGTCACCCCCGAGTGGGCCGGCGAGGGAATCCCCCTCAACGCGATCGCGCCGGGCGTGGTCAGGACGCCGATGAGCGCGCCGCTGTTCGAGGACGAGGCGATGCTCAAGGTGATGAACGAGGCCGTCCCCATGCCGCTGAACGGCTACGCCGGTCCCGAGGTGATCGCCGAGGCCCTGCGCTGGCTGGTGTCGCCCGCCAACACCCATATGACCGGCCAGGTCATCTACGTGGACGGCGGCGCCGAGGCGACCCTGCGCGGCCCGGACGTCTTCTGAACGGCCGCCGGCCCGCCCCGCGCGACGCGCGGGGGGCCGGCGTCGCGCCTCAGTGCCTGCTGGTGCCGGTGTCGTCGAGCGCGGCGACGCTGTAGGCGGCGTAGGTCCGGTGCGGCTCGCGCCCCTCGAAGTACGGGGTGATCTGCTCGCCGAGCTCCTCGACGGAGAAGACGCCGTCCGCGGCGGTGAACTTGTGCTCCACGGTCGGCGCGGCCATCAGCGCGACCATGTCGCCGTACACCACGAACACCTGCCCGCTGATCTTCTCCGCCGCCGGGGACGCGAGGTAGCCGACGAATGTCCCGACCCGCTCGGGCGCCATGGAGTCCAGCCCGCCGGGGGAGGTGCCCTCGGCGAACGTCGCCTCGGTCATCGCCGTCCGGGCGCGGGGGCAGATCGCGTTGGCGCGCACCCCGTACCGGCCGAGGCCCGCCGCCGTCGACAGCGTCAGCGCGACGATGCCGGCCTTCGCCGCCGAGTAGTTCGGCTGGCCCGCCGACCCGAACAGGAACGCCTCCGACGCGGTGTTGACCACCCGCCCGTAGACCGGGCCGCCCGCGGCCTTGCTGGCGGCCCGCCAGTGCACGGCTGCGGCCCGCGACACCGCCGCGTGCCCCTTCAGGTGGACGCGGACGACGTCGTCCCAGTCCGACTCCGACAGGTTGAACAGCATCTTGTCGCGCAGCACGCCCGCGTTGTTGACCAGGACGTCCAGCGAGCCGAACGTGTCGACGGCGGCCGACACCAGCGTGTCGCCCATCGACCAGTCGCCGACGTCCCCCGTCACCGCGACGGCCTGGCCGCCCGCCTGCTCGATCTCGGCGACGACCTCCTCGGCGGCCGGTCCCATGTCGTTGACGACGACGTTGGCGCCCCGCGCGGCCAGGGCGAGGGCCTCGCAGCGGCCCAGCCCCGCGCCCGCGCCGGTGACGACGGCGGTACGGCCCGCCAGGGAGAGGTCGGCGTTCATCTGAGCCTCCGGGTCGGTGTGGGGAACGTCCGCCGGGAGGCTAGTACGTATTCTAGTTCCGCCACCGGAGACGTCCCGCTGAGCGGGTCCGCAGCGGCCGTTCGACCGGCGTGGACCGCTGAGTGGGACAGCCGTTGCCCGCGAATGAGAATGAATTCTAGTCTCGCGCCATGACGCTGAACCTGGCGACCCTCTTCGAGGCGGTGGCCGCGGCCGTGCCCGGCCGTCCCGCCCTCGTCTGCGGCGACCGCAGGGCGACCTTCGCCGAACTGGACCGGCGGGCGGACGCCGTGGCGCACCGGCTGCGCGCGGCGGGCGTCGCCCCCGGAGAGCACGTCGGCGTCCACATGCCGAACAGCGCCGAGTACGTCGAGACGCTGCTCGGCTGCCTGAAGGCCCGCGCCGTCCCGGTCAACGTCAACTACCGGTACACCGACCGCGAACTGCGGCACATCTACACCGACGCCGAGCTGGCGGGCCTGGTCGTGGACGCGGAGTTCGCCCCCGCCGCCGCCCGGGTGGCCGGCGACTGCCCCGCGCTCCGCCACGTGACGGTCGTCGGGACCGGCGGCGCCGCGGCATGGCCGCCCCGGATCGACGTCGCCGCCTACGACGCGGACGAGACCGAGCCCGACCCGTCCCTCCGGGAGGGCCGCAGCGCCGACGACCGCTACATCCTCTACACGGGCGGGACCACCGGGCTGCCCAAGGGCGTCGTCTGGCGTCACGAGGACTTCTACATGGCCGCGGTGAAGGGCGGGAACCCCTACGGCGACCCGCACCTCTCCGCCGAGTCCCTCGCCGCCGCCGCGCGCGACGGGTTCGCGCTCAGCTACATGCTCACGATGCCGCTGATGCACGGCGCCGCGACCTACACGCTGCTGATGTCGCTGTTCACCGGCTCCACCGCGGTCCTGATGCGGCGCTTCGACCCGGTCGAGGCCCTCGCCCTGATCGAGCGCGAGAAGCCCATGATCGTCACGGTGGTCGGGGACGCGATCGCGCGCCCGCTCGCCGACGCGATCCGCGCGCACGGCGCCCGCCACGACCTGTCCTCGTTCAGGGTGCTCGGCTCCGGCGGCGCGATCCTGTCGCGCAGCGTCCAGGAGGAGTTCGCCGAGCTGATCCCCGGCCTGCACGTCAACAACGGCTTCGGCGCCTCCGAGTCCGGCGTGGACGGCAGCATCAGCGTGGGCGAGGACGGCCTGATGCGGCTCGCCGCCGGCCCGCACGTCACCGTCGTCGACGCGGACATGAAGCCGGTCCCGCCCGGTTCGGACGAGGTCGGCCACGTCGCCCGCTCCGGCCACGTCCCGCTCGGCTACCACAACGACCCGGTGAGGACCGCCCGGACCTTCCCCGTCATCGACGGCGAGCGCTGGTCGATCCTCGGCGACATGGCCCGCGTCGAGGCCGACGGCACCGTCGTCGTCCTCGGGCGCGGCTCCGGCTGCATCAACACCGGCGGCGAGAAGGTCTTCCCCGAGGAGGTCGAGCAGGCCCTCAAGGCGCACCCGGCGGTGATGGACGCCCTGGTCGCGGGCGTCCCCGACGACCGCTTCGGCGAGCGCGTCGCCGCCGTCGTCGAGCTGCGCACCGGCGCGTCCGCCACCGCCGAGGACCTGCGCATCCACTGCCGCGCGCTCCTGGCGGGCTACAAGATCCCGGCCGTCGTCGCCTTCACCCCCGTCGTCCGCTCCCCGAGCGGCAAGGCCGACTACCGCTGGGCCAGACGCGTCCTCACCGGCGAGCCCACGGCCTGACCTGCCGCCCGATGAACGCCGCCGCGTGTTCCGGGGCGGCGTACCGATCCGCTTGTTCGTAGTGAAGGAGTTTCCGCCATGCCCGAGGCCGTCATCGTCGATGCCGTCCGAACCCCGGTCGGCAAGCGGTACGGGGCCCTGTCGGGGCTCCACCCGGCGCAGTTGCTCGGGGCGGTGCAGCGCGGGCTGCTCGAACGCGCCGGCGTCGACGCCGCGACCGTGGGGCAGGTCGTCGGCGGCTGCGTGACGCAGGCGGGCGAGCAGTCCAACAACGTCACCCGCAACGCCTGGCTGTACGCGGGCCTGCCGTACCAGACGGCGTGCACGACGATCGACTGCGCGTGCGGGTCGTCGCAGCAGGCCGTGCACCTCGTGGCGGGGCTGATCGCGTCCGGGGCGGTGCACACCGGGATCGGCTGCGGCGTCGAGGCGATGAGCCGGGTCTTCCTCGGCCAGGCGCTCACGCCGGAGACCGGCAGCCCGGCGCCGGACGGCTGGGAGCTGGACATGCCCGACCAGTTCACCGCGGCCGAGCGCATCGCGAAGAAGCGCGGCATCACCCGGGAGGACGCGGACGCGTTCGGGCTGGCGTCGCAGGTCAAGGCGAACGCGGCGTGGGCGCGGGACCGCTTCGCGGGCCAGATCCTGGAGATCGAGGCGCCGGTCATGACCAGGGAGGGCCCCACGGGGGAGACCGCCGTCGTGACCCGCGACCAGGGTCTGCGCGACACGACCGCCGAGGCGCTCGCCGGGCTGAAGCCGGTCCTCCCGGACGGCGTCCACACCGCGGGCAACTCGTCGCAGATCAGCGACGGCGCCGCCGCGGTGCTGCTGATGGCGGCGGACCGGGCCGCCGAGCTGGGGCTGCGCCCCCGGGCCCGGATCGTCGCGTCCGGGATGGTGGGCTCCGACCCGTACTACCACCTGGACGGGCCGATCGAGGCGACGCGGCACGTGCTGGACCGGGCCCGGATGACGCTGTCCGACATCGACCTCGTGGAGATCAACGAGGCGTTCGCGTCGGTCGTGCTGTCGTGGGCCTCGGTGCACGGCGCGGACATGGACCGCGTCAACGTCAACGGCGGCGCCATCGCCCTCGGCCACGCGGTCGGCTCCACCGGCGCCCGCCTCATCACCCAGGCCGTGAACGAGCTGGAGCGGTCCGACAGGTCGACCGCCCTCGTCACGATGTGCGCGGGCGGCGCGCACTCCACGGCCACCATCATCGAACGGATCTGAGGAGCACATGACCATCGGGCTGACCGAGGAGCACCGCGACCTCCGCGACGCCGTGCGCGCGTTCACCTCCCGGCAGGTGACCCCCGCGGCCGTCCGCGCCGCCGTGGACGCCGAGCGGGAGAAGGCTCCCGCGTTCTGGGACGACCTCG
This sequence comes from Actinomadura sp. NPDC048032, assembly GCF_040653175.1. Lineage (NCBI taxonomy): Bacteria > Bacillati > Actinomycetota > Actinomycetes > Streptosporangiales > Thermomonosporaceae > Actinomadura > Actinomadura sp. NPDC048032. The sequence goes on along the minus strand of NZ_JBEZJP010000303.1, from coordinate 1,311 downwards.
CCGCGCAGGGCCTGCTCGGCCTGCACCTCCCCGAGGACGCGGGCGGCGCGGGCTACGGGATGGTCGAACTGGCCGTCGTCCTGGAGGAGCTCGGACGGGCCGTCACCCCCGGCCCCTTCCTTCCGACGGTGCTCGCGAGCGCCGTGCTGCACCGCGCGGGACATGCCGAGCACCTGCCGTCCCTCGCCGACGGGAGCGCCGTCGGCGCCGTCGGGCTCGACGCGGGAAGCCTGGCGATCTCCCGCTCGGGCGGCGAGACCATGGTGACCGGCACGTCGGGGCCCGTCCTGGGCGCCCCCCTGGCTGATCTCCTCGTCCTCCCGGCGAAGGACGGCGACGCGACGGCCTGGATCCTGCTGCCCCGGGACGCCGTGAGGGTGGACGAACTGCCCAGCCACGACCTGACCCGGCGACTGGGCAGGGTCGGACCGGAGAACCGGACCGTCCCCGAGGGGGCGGTCCTGGAGATCGGCTCGCAGGCCGTGCGGGACCTCGCGGCGGTGCTGTTCGCCGCCGAGGCGTCCGGCCTGGCGGACCGCGCGACGACCACCGCCGCCGAGTACGCCAAGGTCCGCGAGCAGTTCGGCCGCCCCATCGGGCAGTTCCAGGGGGTCAAGCACCGCTGCGCGCGGATGCTCGCGCACGCCGAACAGGCCCGCGCCTGCGCCTGGGACGCCGCCCGCGCCCACGACGAGGGGCGCGAGCGGGAGGCGTCGCTGGCGGCGGCGGTCGCCGGGGCCACCAGCGTCCAGGCCGCGTTCCAGACGGCGAAGGACTGCGTGCAGACCCTCGGCGGCATCGGCTTCACCTGGGAGCACGACGCGAGCCTCTACCTGCGCCGCGCCCAGACCCTCCGCGTCCTGCTCGGCTCCGCCGCGTCCTGGCGCCGCCGCGTCGCTCGCCTCACCCTCGACGGCGTCCGCCGCGAACTCCGCGTCGAACTCCCCCCGGAGGCCGAGCGGATCCGCGCCGAGGTCCGTGCCGAGCTGGAGCCCGCGAAGGCCCTGGACGGCAAGGAGCGCCTCGCCTACCTCGCCGCCCGCGGCTACACCTCGCCCCACCTGCCCCGGCCCTGGGGCAAGGGCGCCGACGCCGTGTCCCAGCTCGTCATCGCCGAGGAGATGCGCGCCGCCGGCCTGCGCGCCCACGACATGATCATCGGCAACTGGGTGGTGCCGACGCTGATCGCGCACGGTTCGGCCGCCCAGCACGAGCGGGCGACCGCCTACTCTCGGCCCCGACCTCCACCACCCACGCGACCAGATCACCCACACCAAGGCGTGGACACGGCATCAGAGGTGAGCACCCCGG
>NZ_JBEZJP010000302.1:0-10160 GCF_040653175.1 Actinomadura sp. NPDC048032 | reverse complement strand
AGCTGACCGGCTTCGAGAACCTCGTGATGATCGCCCGGCTGCTGGACTTCGGCCGCGCCGAGGCGAAGGCGCGGGCGCGGCGGCTGCTCGACCGGCCGGTCGCGATGCCGGCCGAGGTGGTCGACGCCGCCGCCCGGCGCATCGGGGACCACGTCCGCGAGCACGCGCTCGCCTCGGTCGAGGTCGTGCTGCACGGGGGCGAGCCGCTGCTGGCGGCGCCGTCCCTCGTCGAGCGGGTCGTCGGTTCGGTGCGCGCCGAGGGCGTGGCCGCGTCGTTCTTCGTGCAGACGAACGGCACCCGCCTGACCGGGGCCCGCCTCGCCCAGCTCGACCGGCTCGGCGTCCGGATCGGCGTGAGCGTGGACGGCGACGCCTCCGCGCAGGACCGGCACCGCCGCCTGCCGGACGGCCGGGGAAGCCACGCCGCGGTGGCGGCGGCGCTCGACGCCCTGTCCACCGGCCCGTACCGGCACCTGTTCTCGGGCATCCTCTGCACGGTCGACCTCCGCAACGACCCGGTCGCGACCTACGAGGCGCTGCTGCGCCACCGTCCGCCCCGCGTGGACTTCCTCCTCCCCCACGGGAACTGGTCGGCGCCTCCCCCGGGACGCGCCGAGGGGTCGCCCGCCACCCCGTACGCCGACTGGCTCATCGAGATCTTCGACCGCTGGTACGGCGCGGCGGAGCCGCCGGCGGACGTCCGGACGTTCAGCGACCTGCTCACCCTGCTGCTCGGCGGAACCGTCGGCAACGAGGGGCTCGGGCTCGCGCCCGTGCGGTACGCCGTCATCGAGACCGACGGCGCGATCGAGCACTCCGACCTGCTCAAGCCCCTGACCGCCGCCTCCTCCGGCACCGGCCTGAACGTCCTGCGCGACTCCCTGGACGCGGCGCGCGCCCTTCCGGCCGCGGTCGAGCGGCAGCTCGGCGCGGCGGGCCTGTGCGAGCGGTGCCGGGCCTGCCCGCTCGTCGCCGTGTGCGGAGCGGGCCTCCAGGCCCACCGCTACCGGCACGGGACGGGCTTCGACAACCCCACGGTCTACTGCCCGGACATGATCCGTCTCATCGAGCACGTGCGCGGCCGGGTCGCCGCGGACCTGGCGGCCGCGACCCGGCCCGCCGGGCGCGGTCCCGCGGCCTGAGGGAGCCTCCGCCGCCCGTCGGGCCCGGCTCGCCCGTTCACCGAACTTAGTTCGGCATTGACCCACTCTTTGGCCCTATAGCCGTTTTGGGTAACGCTGCGTGAGCATCATCCGCAGGTCAGCCGACGCATGGCATGGGGGGCATCGTGAGTCAGGACGACAGGCGAGGAGCCGAGCAGGCCGCGGTCGGAGCGAGGCGCAAGCGGGGCGCCGACGGGGGGTCGAGCGAACTGATCACGTCCGGCGGCAGCACCCGGATCGCCGACGACGTCGTGGCGAAGATCGCCACGATGGCCGCCCGGCAGGTCGGCGGCGTGCACGAGATGGGCGCGGGCATGTCCCGGACGATCGGGTCGGTCCGGGAGCGTATCCCGGGCGTCACGTCCGACAGCACGCAGGGCGTGGCCGTCCAGGTCGGCGAGCGCCAGGCGGCCGTCGACATCGATCTCGTCGTGGAGTACGGCCTGTCCATCCCGGACCTGGCCGCCGCCGTGCGCACCAACGTCGCCAACGAGATCGAGCACATGTGCGGCCTGGAGGTCGTCGAGGTGAACATCACCGTGGACGACGTCCACGTGGCCGACGAGGAGCCTCCGGAGCCGCGGCGCGAGGAGTCCCGGGTCCGATGATCTCCTGGACGGACGTGGCGGGCGCGTCCCGCCGGCCCGGACCCGCCCCCGCCGGCCGGCCGGGGTCGGCGGGGGGCACGGGGCCGGGCGAGCCCGCGTTCGCCGCCGAGGCGTCGCGGCCGGACGCCCTGCCGGGCGGGGGGACGTCCGCCGGGACCGGCGCGGCGGGCGCCCGGCCGGCCGAGGCGCCCGGCCGCGGGGAGCCGCTCGCCGAACTGGCGGAGCGGATCGGCGCGGCGGCGATGGCGTGCCCGGACGTCCTGGGACTCACGGCCGGTCCGCGCGGCTGGATCGCGACCTACCGCGCCGGGCCCCCCTACGCGGGGGTCGCGGTGCACGACGCGGTGGTCGAGGTGGGGGTGGTCGTCCGGTACGGACGGCCCTTCGCCGAGATCGCCGAGGACGTACGGCGTCTGGTGCGCCCGCTGGCCGGTCGGCGGACGGTGGACGTGGTGATCGGGGACGTGGCCGATGGCGGCTGATGACCCCGCCGAGGCGAGAGGGTGATCGAGATGGATGTGCGAGTGCCGTGGCCCGTGATCGGCCTGGTCGTCGGGCTGGCACTGGGGTTCGCCGGGGCGTTCGGCGGCGCCGGCGCGTTCTTCCTCGTCCTGTTCCTCGGGGCGCTCGGCTTCGTGGTCGGCCGGGTCATCGAGGGCAGCCTCGACCTCGGGCAGGTCTTCTCGACGGGCCGCACGGGGCGGCGGCCGCGATGACCGAGGAAGAGCGGGGCAGGACGACGATCCGTGAGCGGTCCGTCGCGCGCATCGTCGCGGAGGCCGCGCAGGACGTCGAAGCGTCCGGCGGGCTCGGCCGGACCATCGTCGGAGTGCCGATCCCCGGGCGGGGGCCCGCGCGCACGGAGGTGCGGGTGCACGGCGACATCGTCACGGCCAAGGTGGCGCTGTCGGTGGCCTACCCGATGCCGGTCCGCGCGGTCGCCCGCGAGGTGCGCCAGCGGGTGCGGGAGCGGGTGGCGGAGCTGACCGGTCTCACCGTCGGGCAGGTGGACATCGAGGTGGCCGAGCTCGGGCGCCCCACCGCGGGTGAGAGGACCGTGCGGTGACCGCCCAGGCCGGGGCGCGGCCCGCCGCGGAGCCGAGCACGCGGCCGGCCGGTTCGCGGAAGGCCGACCGGGCGGCCAGGCACACGTTCCGCTCGCAGCGGGTCCTTCCGGCCCTCGCCGCGGCGCTGCTGATGACGGCGGCCGGGGTGCTGACGGCGATCGAGGTCATCTCGGCGGCCCTGAACCACCCGGCGCGCATCTTCCCCTACGGGTGGGTGCGGGACGCGAACTGGGACGGCGTGTACGCGCGCGCGATCTTCGCCGGGCTGGCCGTCGTCGGCGTCTGGTTCCTGCTGGCCGCCGTGCTGCCGGGCAAGTCACGGATCGTCCCGCTGCACGGGCGGGATCCGAGCCTGATGATGGGCGTGAGCAGGCGGGGGCTCAAGCGCTCCGTCGCCGCCGCGGCCGAAGGCGCGCCCGGGGTATCGGGCGTCAGCAGGGTCCGGCTGGGGCGCCGGCGGGTGCGGGTGGTCGCGGAGACGCCCGTGCGCGAGCCCGCGGGCCTGGACGCGGAGGTCACCGAGGCGGTGCGGGAGCGGCTCGACCGGCTCGACCCCCTCCCCGCCCGCTCCGTCATGGTGCGCATGAAGCACCGGGAGGCCTGATGGACCGCCGCAACGCGCACGTCAACCGCACGGGCCTGTTCATTCTCGGCCTGCTTCTCGCCGCCGCCGGGGGGCTCGGCCTCGCCCGCGGCTTCGGCGCCTTCGGGAAGGCCCGGGCCTCCGGCCCCGTCCTCACCGCCGAGGCGCGCCGCTTCGCCGACGGCCACGGCTGGTTCTGGCCCGCCGTCGCGGCGGTGGCGGTCGTCCTGGCGCTGCTGGGGCTGGCCTGGATGCTCGCCCAACTCCGGTCGAGCCGGGTGCGGGGCCTCTCGCTGGAGCCGGACATCCGGGCCGGCGCGACGCGGGTGGAGGCCAGGGCCGTCACGGACGCGCTGGAGGCCGAGATCGGCGAGTACCCGGGCGTGCGCAGGGCGCGGGCCCTGCTGGTCCGCTCGCCCAAGGGGGCCGGGCTGCGGCTGAGCATCGCCTACGGGCAGGAGGCGGATCCCGACGAGCTGCGGCGCCGCATCCAGGACGAGGCCCTCCCGCGGCTCTGCGCCGCCCTCGAACGCGAGTCGATTCCCACGGTGGTGCGGCTGCGGCTGACCCCCCGCGAGCAGCCCGCGACCGTCGTCTGACGCCCGGCGAACATTTCTTCAAAGTCGACCTGCCGGGCTGCGGGCAGTCCCCGCCCGCCGCGTCCCACGACGTGCCCGACCAGGCGGACCGCGTGGCCGCGCTGCTGGACGGTCTCGGGCTCGGGCGCGTCGACGTGGCCGGGTACTCCAGCGGCGGCTACGTCGCCACCGCGCTCGCCGCGCGGCGTCCCGACCTCGTGGGCTCGCTCGCGCTGATCAGCAGCGGGCCGGATCCGGACGCGCTGCTCCGGCAGCCGCTCCTCCTCCGGGCCCTCCTCTCCCCGCCCCTCGGGCCGCTGCTGTGGGCGAGGCGGTCGGACGCGATGATCCGCCGCGGGATCGGCGCCGCGGCCGCGGGCCCCGTGGACGTCCCGGACGAGGTGGTCTCCGGGGTCCGGGCCATCACGTACCGCTCCATGCGGGCGGTGCTGCGCCGGAACACCGCCTACGTCGCCGAGCGCGGCGTGCCCGAGCGCCTCGCCGCCGTCCGGGTCCCGCTGCTGGTGGTCTTCGGCGCCGCCGATCCCCGCTGGAGGCCCTCGTCGGCGCGCCGGTACGAGGCGGTGCCGGACGCGCGGATCGAGATGCTGCCCGGCGTGGGGCACCTGCCCGTCCTCGAAGCTCCCGAGGCGACCGCCGGCGCGGCAGTTTCGCCGCCGGGCTCATTCCGGGCGACCTCCGGGTGGGGGGCCGGATGGGAGGGTGCCTCCAGATCCGGTTGGAGCCGGTCGCGGCGGCCGCGGTGCTCGGCGCGTCGGCCGACCTCACCGGGAACGTCGCGCCTCTGGAGGACGTCTGGGGCACGTGCCCTCGGTAGCGCGCCGCGTCAGGGCGGGGCGTCCAGGAGGCCGGACTCGCGGGCCTTGGCGGCGGCCTCGGTGCGGGACGCGGCGCCGAGCTTGGTGAGGATCCTGGTCACGTGGGTGGCGACGGTGTTGGCGGAGATGAAGAGCTCCGCGGCGATCCGCTGGTTCGTCCGTCCGCCCGCGAGGAGGCGCAGGACGTCGAGTTCGCGGCGGGTCAGGCCGAAGGCGCGGGCGGCGCCCCCGGACTCGCCGGGCGGGGCGGCGTCGTCGGTGAGGCGGCCGCGGGCCGCGAGGTCGTCGATGCGCGCCCGCAGCGGGGCGGCGCCCAGGTCGTCGGCGATGGCGCGCGCCTCCCGCAGCCGGGACCGGGCGCCGGGACGGTTGTTGGACGCGAGCGCCGCGCCCGCGGCCTCCACCAGCACCACGGCGGTCTCGTAGCGGTTGCCGAGGTCGCGCCACGCCGCGGCCGCCTCGTCCCAGGCGGCCAGTTCGCCGCCCTCCGCCAGGGCGCGGAAGGTGCGGCGGTAGGCGTCCATCACCGGGGTCTCGGTGCGCAGCGAGCCGAGCATGCGGGCGAGGGCCGCGAGCCGGTCGGCGGTCTCGTCCGCGACCCGCCGGTTCCGCGGCGCGGCCGCGCGCCGGGCCCGCTGCACGCGCGCGCCGAGCACCGCGAACCGCGCCGTCTCCTGCGGCGGCCAGCGGCCCGCCGCCGTCGGCAGGTGCTCGCCGACGACGTGGTCCGCCGCACCGAGGTCGTCCTGGCCGAGCGCGCGGTCGAGGCGCAGCAGGGCCAGCCAGGACTTCGCCTCCGCCGCGCCGACGGTGTGCATGGCGAACTCGGTGACCTGGCGCAGGAGCGTCCCGCCCAGCTCGGTCTGCCCGCGCCGGTGCGCGATCTCCGCTGCGATCAGGCGCAGGAACGCGGCGTACAGGGGGGGCGGCGCCAGGGCGAGGGCGTCGTCGACGACGCGCATGGCCTCGTCCCAGCGTCCCAGGTAGACCAGGGGGACGCCGCGGGTGTTGGCGAGCATGCTGCCGCGGGACCGGGCCTGGCCGAGCCGTTCGGCGACCTCCTGCCCGGTGCGGGCGAGCTCGACCGCCTCCTCGTACCGCCCGGCGTCGCCCAGGAAGGTCGACTCCCATTGGAAGGTGGTCAGGAACGTGTGCGCGTCGCCGGCCGCGTCGGCGGCGCGGCGGGCCTCGGCGAAGGCGCCGGTCGCCTCCTCCAGTTCGCCGTGCGTGCCGTAGAGCGCGCCCAGGACCAGCAGCGCGGGCGCGCGCAGGGCGTCGTCGCCGAGCCGGTCGGCGAGTTCCAGCGCCTGCGCGGCGTGCCGCCGGCAGTCGTCGAGGTCGAACGCCATGAACTCCACGAAGGCCAGGGCCGACAGCAGCCGGCCGCGCAGCTCCTCCGAGGCCCCGGGCGGCGCCAGCTCGACCGCCCGCCGCAGGTCGTCGCGGCCTCCGCCGTCGATGCGGCTCTGCAGCCGGCCGCGCAGGCCCAGCAGCCGGGCCGCCCGCTCCGGCTCGGCGGCCGGGTCCAGCTCGTCCAGGGCCGCGGTGCCGTACGCCACCCCGGCGGCCGACCGGCCCGCGTTGAACGCCGCCGTGGCCGCGCGTTCCAGCACGACCGTCCGGTCGGCGCCGATGAGCCGGGCCGGCTCCGGCGCCTTCGGCCAGTGCTCCAGGACGAGCTCCAGCAGGTGGAGCTGCTCGTCGTAGGCGTTCTGGCGGCCGGCGCGGTCGGCGGCGTGCCACGCGGCGGGCAGGGCCCGCGCGAACTCGCCCGCGGCGGTCCAGTGCTCGGCCAGGGCCGTGCCGCCCGCGGCGGGACCGGCGGGCGCGGCGCGGTCGGCGAGCGCGGCCGCGTACCGGGCGTGCATGCGCCGGCGGCGGGGCGGCGGCAACGCGTCGTAGACCGCCTCGCGGATGAGGTCGTGGCGGATCGCGTACCCGTTCTCCCTCGCCACCACCAGCTCCCGCTCGGTCAGGTGGCCGAGGGCGTGCCCGAGGTCGCGGCCCGGCCCGCCGGCGACCGCGCTCACGAGGTCGTCGTCCAGTTCGGCGCCCGCCACGGCCATGGCCTCCAGCGCCTCGCGGGCCGGGTCCGGCAGGTCGGTGACGCGGGCGAGCAGGAGCGTCCGCAGGTCGCCCGGCGGCGTCTCGCCCGCGGTGCTCAGGGCCTCGACGAACAGGGGGTTCCCGCCACTGCGCCGGTGGATCCGGACGCTGCGCGCCGGGTCGGGCGGCCGCCCGTCCGCGGCCGCCAGCAGCGCGGCGACGTGCCGGTGCTCCAGCGGGCCGAGGTCGACGCGCGACACCGCGTCGCTGCGGCCGAGCTCGGCCAGCGTCCGCCGGTTCGGATGCCCGGCGGCCAGCTCGCCGGTGCGGACGGTGCCGACCAGCAGCACCGCGACGCCCGCCAGGTTGCGGGCCAGGTAGGCGAACAGCTCGCGGCTCGACGCGTCCGCCCAGTGGAGGTCCTCGACGAGCACGACGACGGGCCGCGTCTCCGCCGCCCGGCCCAGCAGCGTCAGCATCTCCTCCAGCAGCCTGGCCGGGCCGTAGCGCGCGGGCGCCGGGCCGAGGTCCGGGAGCAGGTCGCCGAGGGCGGCCCCGCCCGGCGGGAGCAGCGCCGCCACCCGGTCGCGGCCGAGGCGGCGCACCAGATCGCGCAGGACGGCGACGAACGGCACGTACGGGGTGCCCTCCGAGCCGAGCTCCAGGCATCCCCCGGACAGCACCAGCGGGTCGCCGGGCAGCTCCCCCACCGCCGTCGCGACCAGCCGCGACTTGCCGATCCCCGCCTCACCCGAGACCAGGAGCGTCGCGGGGCTCCCGGTCCGGGAACCCTCGTAGGCCGCCCGCAGGACGGCGATCTCGTCGTCCCGTCCGACCAGGACGGGGCTGACGACGGAACCGGTCATCGCCCCCTCCAAGCCCGGACCGGATGTCACCAACTCTGACGACGACAGCCTGCCATCGGTGCCGCCACTGTGAGGGGTATTGCCCACGACCGAAAAGGAACCGTCCGATGACTGGACAGAACGCCCGCCGCACCGTCACCGCCAACATCACGCTGTCCCTGGACGGCCGCGTCAACGGCGCCGGCGGCGAGTACGACATGAGCTGGATCGTCCCGCACGCCATGGCGTCCGCGTCCCGCGACCACATGGTGGCGGTCACCGGCGCAGCCACCACCGCCCTGCTCGGCCGCAAGAACTTCGAGGGGTTCGCCGGGTTCTGGCCCGCCGTCGCCGACGACGAGAGCGCCGACCCCAGGGACCGGGAGTTCTCCCGCTGGCTCAACGCGGTCGAGAAGGTCGTCTTCTCCACCACCCTCAGGGAGGCCGCCTGGGACAACGCGCGCCTCGCCGACACCGACCCCGTGACGGCGGTCAAGCGGCTCCGCGAGGAGGAGGGCGGCGACATCATCGTGCTGGCCAGCACGAGCGTGATCCGCAGCCTCCTCCAGGCGGGCGAGGTGGACCGGCTGAGCATCACCCTGTGCCCCGAACTCGTCGGCGGCGGCGCCCGGCTGTTCCCCGACGGCCCGTCCGCGTCGTGGACGCTGGCCTCCAGCCGGGTCACCGAGAGCGGCGCGATCTGCCTCCTGTACGACCGGGCCGAGCGCTGAGCGGCCCCGACCGGACGGACCAACCAATGATCAACGAAGGGGGACACATGAGCAGGGTCGTCAGCGCCCACGCCGTCTCGGTGGACGGCTACATCAGCGGCCGAACGCCCGACGGGGAGGAGGAGCTCGGACGCGGACTCGGCGACGCGGGAACGCTCTTCGACTGGTACTTCGACGGCGACACCCCGAGCCGGGAGTTCGGCGGGTTCAAGCTGAGCGAGGAGAGCGCCCGCGTCTTCGACACCGCCGCGGCACGCGTGGGAGCGGTGGTGGCGGGACGCGTCACCTGGGAGCACTCCGGGCGCTGGGGCGGGGGCGGCCCCCACCCGACGGCGCCGCTGTTCGTCCTCAGCCACCGGGCCGTTCCCGGGATCGGCGAGCGGCAGACGCTCGTCACCGGCGGGATCGAGGAGGCGGTCGCGGCGGCACGCGAGGCGGCCGGGGACAAGGACGTCGCCCTCATGGGCGGCGGGGTGCTGACCTCCGCGCTGGAGGCGGGCCTGGTCGACGAGCTGATCCTCCACCAGGTGCCCGTCCTGCTCGGCGGCGGCCACGGCTACTTCCGCGCGTTCCCGGGGCACGTGAACCTGCGGCTGCTGGAGGCCGTCCCGGCGCCCGGCGTGACCCACCTGCACTACGAGGTGATCCGATGATCCTCGTCACCGGCGGGCTCGGCATGATCGGCGCCCACACCGCACGCGCGCTCGCCGACCTCGGGCACGACGTCGTCGTCACCTCGCACCGGCGGAGCGAGGTCCCGTCCTTCCTCGCCGGACGGGTCACGGTGGAACGCCTCGACGTCACCGACCGGGACGCCTTCCTCTCCCTCGGCGACCGCCACGACATCGGCGACATCGTCCACCTCGCCGGCAGCGTCCCCGGCGAGGACCCGGTCGGCTACTTCCGCACGGACATGTCCGGCCTGCTCAACGCGCTGGAAGCCGCCCGCTCCTGGGGCGTCCGCAGGTTCGCCGTCGCGAGCAGCCTCGGCGCGTACATCGGCCGCCCGGAGATCCCCTGGCGGGAGGAGCTCGCGCTCCCCGCGGCGGACCTGCCGCACCTGATCATCGCCTTCAAGAAGGCCGTGGAGCCGCTGACCACGCACGCCCTCCAGGGCAGCGGCGTGCAGCCGGTCGTCCTCCGGATCGGGACGATCTGGGGACCGCTCGTCGACCCGGAGTCCCCGTTCTTCCACGTCCCGCCGTACGTCAGCGCGGTGCTCCGCGGTGAGCGGCCGCCGCCGCTGCACGCCGAGGACGGCGGCGACTGCTGCTACGCACCGGACGCGGGGCGGGCGATCGCCCTCCTGATGACCGCGAGGACGTTGGGGCACGACACCTACAACGTCTCCAGCGGGCGGCCGTTCACCAACCGCGAGGTCGCCGACGCCCTGGAGGCGATCACGCCCGGCCTGCGGCTCGACCTGCTGCCCGGCAGGCGGAACGGCCCCGGCGAGGACCCCTACCTCGACATCGGCCGGCTCACCGGCGACACGGGGTTCACGCCGGAGTTCGACGTCGCCAAGGCGGTCGCCGACTACGTCGCCTGGCGCGCCGGCAACCCCCGCTGACCGGGACCTCCGGCCCGCCTCCGCTCGCGGGGGGTGCCGCGCGGTCGAGCACGGTGACGCGGGGGCGCAGGTGCGGGCGTTCGGCGAGCTTGGCCAGCAGCACCGCGCGCATGGTGGCGGACCGCTCCAG
>NZ_JBEZJP010000301.1:0-10205 GCF_040653175.1 Actinomadura sp. NPDC048032 | reverse complement strand
GAAGGCAGGTTCGAGCGAAGCGAGAACCTGATCGCGCAGCGAGCCGCAAGGCGAGTCGAAGCGATGCCAGCGATCGCCCGCGGTTTCTTAGGGTTTCGGGCCCCCAAGGCCCGAAACCCTAAGAAACCGCAATAAGCTCAGCTCTCCAGTCGACGAAGCGGCCGAGGCCGTCGAAGTGGGCGCGGGCGGTGCCGCCGCCGGGGAGGGCGACTTCGGTGAGGACGTCGCTCTGCCGGTAGGGGACGCGGTGGTGCGACAGGAACCCGGCGAGGGTGAGGCGCGGCTCGTGGGGGAAGAGGCTGGCGGCGTTGGCCAGCAGGCGGGGGAGGGGGACGGGGTCCCACTGGGCGGGCGGCGCCTGGGGGTCGTCGACGTGCAGGTAGGCGGAGCCGCCGTCGTAGCCGGCGCCGATGTATCCGGCGCCGCCGAGGACGCCGCCGGCGGCCATCGCGATCAGTTCGCCGCCGTGGCCGGCGGGGCCCTCGTACCAGGACAGGTCGACCTCGGGGGTGGTGAACTCGGTGATGCCGAGCCGTTCGCCGAGGGTCCGGATGACCAGTGTGGGGGCGACGGCGGGGTGCGCGTCGCCGAACTGGGGGTTGGCCCAGCCCCACAGCCAGGTGCGCTCACGGGCGGCGTAGCTGCCGAGCAGCGAGACGCGGACCGTGACGCCGCCGCTGGTGTAGGTGCGGGCGGTCAGGTCGGCGCTCCAGTCCTCGCGCGGCAGGAACTCGGCGAGCGTCTCCTGCTGCTGCAGGACGACGGCCGCCAGCGCGGCGCCGAGGCGTTCGAACGCGGGGCTGAATCCGGACATGTCGGGCACATTATCCCAGTAATCGGGGCCGTCGTGGGCGAGAATCGGACACCCTTCGAGAGTCGATCGGTTGACCTGGGCAGGCTAGGCTTTCGCTGTCGGACGACTTGCAACTAGGAGCGTACGAGGTGCGGCGACCCACCGGGAGGCTCTTGGCGATCTGGGCGGTCACCAGCGCCGTCGTCACGCTGCTGGGGCCGCTCGCCGGCCTGCTGTGGGCGGCGGTGGTCCCGAAGGTGACGTACGTGGTCGTGCAGGGTGAGCCCCTTCTGGCCGACCCGGAAGGCCAGGGCCCGATCGGTATCGACGTCCGCTTCGCTCTGATCGCGCTCGTCGCCGGAGCCGTGTGCGGCGCCGGCGCCTACCTGGCGGGCGGGCGCGGCAACGACTCCGCGCTGCTGCTCGGGCTGGCCGTGGGCGGCGCCGCGGCGGCCGTCCTCGCCTGGCAGACCGGCCACCTGGTCGGGCTCGGGCACTTCGAGGACGTGGTCCGGCACGGCCGCGACGGCACCACCGTCACCGGCGTCGCCGACCTGCGCGCCAAGGGCGTGCTGGTGTTCTGGGCGCTGCCGGCGGTCGCCGCCTACGGGCTGCTGGAGCTGGTCGTGCGGCGGCTACCCGCGGGCGATGCCGTCGACGAGGGCGCCGGTGAGGCGGACGAGGTCGGCGGGGACGAGCTCGATCTGGAGTCCGCGCCGGCCGGCCGAGACGTAGACGGTCGCGAGCCCTGACACCGACGCGTCGATCACGGTCGGCAGCCGCCTGCGCTGCCCGAGCGGGCTGATCCCGCCGACGACGTACCCGGTGGCGCGCTCGGCGTCGCGGGGGTCGGCCATCCGCGCCTTCTTGCCGCCGGCCGCCGCCGCGAGCGCCTTCAGGTCGAGGGTGGACGACACCGGGACGACGCCGACGGTGAGGTTCCCGTCGACCTCGGCCAGCAGCGTCTTGAAGAGCCGGTCGTGCGGGACGCCGAGGGCGTCCGCGGCGGCCTCCCCGTAGGACTCGGCGTTCGGGTCCGCCTCGTAGGCGTGCAGCGTGAAGTCGACGCCGGCCTTCGCCGCGGCGATCGTCGCGGGGGTGCCCTTGCCGCCCTTGGCAGTGCTCATGGGAGAAGTCTGCCGCGCCCGCTCAGTTCGGCGTGAACGACCCGTCAAGGAACTGCCCGGCGGGGATCATCGGGAGCACGTCCAGGATGCGGTTCTCCCTGGCCAGCAGCTCGGCCTCCGCCGCCAGGCGCAGCGTCGCGTCCTCGTGCTCCAGCAGCCGCTGCTTCTCGTGCCCGTCCAGGACGAGCGCCGCCGCGACCGCGTACGACAGCGCGACGGGATCGTCCGCCTGCTCGATCTCCTCCGGCGGTCCGGCGCCGGCCGCGCCGAGGCGCCGACGGTAGAGCCGGAACAGCCGCCGGACGCGCGCCGCGGCGGGACCCGGATCGGCGCCGGGCTCCTCGGGCAGGAACTCGACCTCGCCCCGCAGGTAGGGCCTGGACCGATCCAGCTCCTTCAGCCGGAACCGCCGGGCGCCGACGGCGACGATGTCGTACCGCCCGTCGGGGTGCGGCGTCACCTCGCGCAGCTCGGCGACGCAGCCGACCTCGGCGAGGCGGTGCGCCGCGCCCTCGCCGACCTCGTGGCCGAGCTCGATGCCGACGACGCCGAACGCGCGCGGCTCGGGCTGTTCGAGGAGGTCGCCGACCAGCCGGCGGTAGCGGTCCTCGAACAGGTGCAGGGGGAGCACCAGGCCGGGGAACAGCACGGTGCCCAGGGGGAACAGGGCGAGCCGTTCGGTCACATCTTCTCTCCCGCGTTCCTGGGCGCAACCGGAAACGCCCGTGCCGCCAGGGTACGTCGCAAATGATGATCTTGGTAAGGGGAGATTTTTCACGGCGTGAACCGGGTGTAGCGTCGGCGCCATGAGGATGCTCGTCGTCGACGCCTTCACCGGCCGCGCGTTCGCCGGCAACCCCGCCGGAGTGTGCCTGCTCACGGGCGCCGCCGACGCCGGGTGGATGCAGCGCGTCGCCGCGGAGATGAGGCATTCCGAGACGGCGTTCGTCCGGCCGGTTCAGGACGGGGACGCCGACTTCGAGCTGAGGTGGTTCACCCCGAAGACGGAGGTCGCCCTCTGCGGGCACGCCACCCTCGGTTCCGCCCACGCCCTCTACGAGACGGGCACGGCCGCGGCGGGCGAACCGATCAGGTTCCGCACGCTGAAAAGCGGCGTCCTCACCGTCACCCCGGAGGAGGACGGCGCGCTGGCGATGGACTTCCCGGTGATGCGCGCCGACCCCGTCGAGGCGCCCGAAGGGCTCGCGGAGGCGCTCGGCGCCAAGGTGCTGCACACCGGCCGCAACGCCCAGAACGACCTGCTCGCCGAGGTCCCGGACGAGGACTGCGTGCGGGGCCTCGCCCCGGACGTCCGGGCGCTCGCCGGGATCGACGCCCGCGGTGTGATCGTCACGGCGGCCGCCGGCCCCGGCCGGGAGCACGACTTCGTGTCCCGCTTCTTCGCTCCGCGCGTCCTGCCCGGCGACGCCGAGGACCCGGTGACCGGCTCCGCCCACTGCGCCCTCGCGCCCTACTGGGCCGAGCGCCTCGGCCGCGACGCCCTGACCGGCTACCAGGCGTCGCCGCGCGGCGGGCACGTCCGCGTGGCCCTGCACGGCGACCGGGTGACCCTGGCCGGCCGGGCCGTCACCGTCCTGGACGGCGCCCTCCGGGTCTGACCCGCCGGGCCGCGGCGACACGACGTCTCGGGACGTGAGACGGTGCGCGAGGGACGGAGGGCACTCCGTAGACTGGACGGGTGATTTCCCGTATCGACCTGCGCGGCTCGCTTCCGGGCGACCTGCGCACCGTGCTGCCCCGCGCCGACCTCGACGTCGAGGCCGCCCTGGACAAGGTGCGGCCCATCTGCGAGGACGTGCGCCATCGGGGCTCGGCGGCGGTACGGGAGCACACCAGCCGGTTCGACGGGGTCGAGCTGGAGCGCGTCCGGGTCCCGGTCGAGGCCGTGCACCGGGCGCTCACCGGCCTCGACCCGGCCGTCCGGGATGCGCTGGAGGAGAGCATCCGCCGCGCCCGGGCCGTGCACCGCGCGCAGCGCCGCACCGACGTGACCACGCAGGTCGTGCCCGGCGGCACCGTCACCGAGCGGTGGGTCCCGGTCGGGCGCGTGGGCCTGTACGTGCCGGGCGGCCGCGCCGTCTACCCGTCCAGCGTGGTCATGAACGTCGTCCCCGCGCAGGAGGCGGGCGTCGGCTCCCTCGCCGTCACCTCGCCCGCGCAGAAGGACTTCGGCGGGCTGCCGCACCCCTCGATCCTGGCCGCGTGCGCGCTGCTCGGCGTCGACGAGGTGTACGCCGCGGGCGGCGCCCAGGCGATCGCGATGTTCGCCTACGGCACCGAGGAGTGCCCCCGCGCCGACCTGGTCACCGGGCCCGGCAACGTCTACGTCGCCGCGGCCAAGCGGCTGCTCAAGGGCGTGATCGGCATCGACGCCGAGGCCGGCCCGACGGAGATCGCGATCCTCGCCGACGACACCGCCGACCCGGTGGAGGTCGCCGCCGACCTGATCAGCCAGGCCGAGCACGACACGCTCGCCGCCGCCGTCCTGGTCACCGACTCGGTGCGGCTCGCCGACGAGGTCGAGGCCGAGCTGAAGGCGCAGGTCGCCCGCACCCGCCACGTCGAGCGGATCACCGAGGCGCTGGCCGGGCGGCAGTCCGGCATCGTCCTGGTCGACGGCGTCGAGGACGGCCTGAAGGTCGTGGACGCCTACGCCGCCGAGCACCTGGAGATCCAGACCGCCGACGCCGCCGCGGTCGCCGCGCGCGTCCGCAACGCCGGGGCCGTCTTCGTGGGCCGGTACGCGCCGGTGTCGCTCGGCGACTACCTGGCGGGCTCGAACCACGTCCTGCCCACCGGCGGGTGCGCCTGCCACTCCTCCGGGCTGTCGGTCCAGTCGTTCCTGCGCGGCGTGCACGTCGTCGAGTACGACCGCGACGCCCTCGCCGACGCCACCGCGCGCGTCGTCGCGCTCGCCGAGGCGGAGGACCTGCCCGCCCACGGCGCCGCGCTCCAGGCCCGCTTCGACTGGGAGACCCCTTCGTGACCTCGCTCAACGACCTGCCGCTGCGGGACGACCTGCGCGGCCGCGAGCCCTACGGCGCGCCCCAGCTGGACGTCCCGTACGCGCTGAACACCAACGAGAACCCCTACCCGCCGTCCGAGCGGCTCGTGAAGGCCCTCGGCGAGGCCGTCATGGACGTCGCCGGGTCGCTGAACCGCTACCCCGACCGGGACGCGGTCGCGCTCCGCGAAGACCTCGCCGCGTTCCTGAACACCGACACGCCCGGCGCGGGCCTCACCGCGGCCCGGGTGTGGGCCGCGAACGGCTCCAACGAGATCATCCAGCAGATCCTGCAGGCGTTCGGCGGGACGGGCCGCACCGCGCTCGGCTTCGAACCGTCCTACTCGATGCACCCGATCATCACGGGGGTGTCCGGGACCCGCTGGGTGAACGCCTTCCGCGACGAGGACTTCGGCCTCGAACCCGAGCGCGCCGTCGCGGCCGTCGAGGAGCACCGGCCCGACGTCGTGTTCCTGACCTCGCCCAACAACCCGACCGGCACGGCGCTGCCCCTCGACGCGATCGAGGCCGTCCTGGCGGCCGCGCCCGGGATGGTCGTCGTCGACGAGGCCTACGCCGAGTTCCGCCGCGCGGGCACCCCGTCCGCGCTGACGCTGCTGGACGGCCACCCGCGGCTGATCGTCACCCGGACGATGTCCAAGGCGTTCGCGATGGCCGGGGCCCGGCTCGGCTACCTGGCCGCCGGCCAGGCCGTGATCGACGCGCTGCTGCTCGTCCGGCTGCCCTACCACCTGTCGGCCGTCACCCAGGCCGTGGCGCGCACCGCCCTCGCCCACGGCGAGGAGCTGCTCGGCGGCGTCGACGCCCTGCGCCGCGAGCGCGACGACCTCGTGGCGTGGCTGCGCGGCGAGGGGCTCCGGGTCGCCGACTCCGACGCCAACTTCGTCCTGTTCGGGACGTTCCCCGACCGCCGCCGCGTCTGGGAGGACCTGCTGGAGAGCGGCGTGCTGATCCGGGAGGTGGGCCCGCCCGAGTGGCTGCGGGTCAGCGTCGGCGCGCCGGAGGAGATGGCCGCCTTCCGCACCGCGCTCCGCCGGGTGCGGGGAGCCGGCACCGAGAACAACGAGGAGAGTCTGTGACGCGCAAGGGACGAGTCGAGCGCGGGACCGGGGAGACCCAGGTCCTCGTCGAGATCGACCTCGACGGCACCGGGCAGGTCGACGTCGCGACCGGCGTGGGGTTCTTCGACCACATGCTGGCGCAGCTCGGCAAGCACGGGTCGTTCGACCTGACCGTCAAGACCACCGGCGACCTGCACATCGACAGCCACCACACCATCGAGGACACCGCGATCGCGCTCGGCGCGGCGTTCCGCGAGGCCCTCGGCGACAAGGCCGGCATCCGCCGCTTCGCCGACGCCTCCATCCCGCTCGACGAGGCGCTCGCCCAGGTCACCGTGGACGTCTCCGGGCGCCCCTACCTGGTGCACGTGGAGCCGGACGGCATGGCGCCGATGATCGGCCCCGAGTACGACACCACGATGACCCGGCACATCTTCGAGTCGTTCGTGTCGAACGCGCGGGTCGCGCTGCACGTCCACGTCCCCTACGGACGCAACGCCCACCACATCGTCGAGGCGCAGTTCAAGGCCCTCGCGCGGGCGCTGCGCGACGCCGTGGCGTTCGACCCGAAGGTGCACGGCATCCCCTCCACCAAGGGGGCCCTGTAGCCGTGGAGATCGGTGGCCTGCACCTCACCTACGGCACGGTGGCGATCTTCGCGGTCGCGGTGTTCCTGCTGGCGGGCGTGTACAGCTTCGTCAAGCAGGGCCTCAAGATCGCCGCGGTGCTCCTGCTGGTGCTCGCCGGGATGGCGGTCGCCGGGGGAGTGATGTGGTCGTGAAGAAGATCGTCATCCTCGACTACGGCTCGGGGAACCTGCGCTCGGCCGAGCGCGCCGTGGCGCGCGCCGGCGCGGAGGTGACCGTGACCGCCGACCGGGACGCCGCGCTCGCCGCCGACGGCCTGGTCGTCCCCGGCGTCGGCGCGTTCGCCGCCTGCATGGCGGGCCTGCGCTCGGTCCAGGGCGACCAGATCATCGGCCGCCGGCTGGCGGGCGGCCGCCCCGTCCTCGGCATCTGCGTCGGCATGCAGATCCTGTTCTCCAAGGGCATCGAGCACGGCGTCACCACCCAGGGCTGCGACGAGTGGCCGGGCACGGTCGACCGCCTGAACGCCCCGGTCGTCCCGCACATGGGCTGGAACACCGTGGACGCCCCCGAGGGCTCCGCGCTCTTCGAGGGCCTGCGCGGCGAGCGCTTCTACTTCGTCCACTCCTACGCCGCGCGCAGCTGGGACCTGGAGTCCGACCCGACCGGCACCATCCCGGCGCCGCTGGTCACCTGGTCCGAGCACGGCGACCGCTTCGTCGCCGCGGTGGAGAACGGCCCCCTGTGCGCCACCCAGTTCCACCCGGAGAAGTCCGGCGACGCCGGCGCCCAGCTCCTGCGCAACTGGCTCGCCACCCTGGCCTAGGCACTCGTTCCATCTGCATCGATAGGGTTTCCGCATGACTCTGACGCTCCTTCCCGCCGTCGACGTCGCCGACGGCCGGGCCGTCCGGCTGGTGCAGGGCGAGGCCGGCACCGAGACCTCCTACGGCGCGCCCCTGGAGGCGGCGCTCGCCTGGCAGGGGGCGGGGGCGGAGTGGATCCATCTGGTGGACCTCGACGCGGCGTTCGGGCGCGGCTCCAACCGGGAGCTGCTCGCCGAGGTGACCGGGAAGCTGGACGTGAAGGTCGAGCTCTCGGGCGGCATCCGCGACGACGCGTCGCTGGAGGCGGCCCTGGCCACCGGGTGCGCCCGGGTCAACATCGGCACCGCCGCGCTGGAGGACCCCGCCTGGTGCCGCAAGATCATCGCCTCGCACGGCGACCGGATCGCGGTGGGGCTGGACGTGCGGGGCACGACCCTGGCCGCGCGCGGCTGGACGCGGGAGGGCGGCGATCTGTGGGAGGTCCTCGCGCGGCTGGAGGACGACGGCTGCCCCCGGTACGTGGTCACCGACGTCACCAAGGACGGGACGCTGCGCGGCCCCAACACCGAGCTGCTGCGCGAGGTGTGCTCCCGGACGGACAGGCCCGTCGTCGCCTCCGGCGGCGTCTCGTCGCTGGACGACCTGCGGGCGCTGGCGGGGCTCGTCCCCGACGGCGTCGAGGGCGCGATCGTCGGCAAGGCCCTCTACGCGGGGGCGTTCACGCTGGAAGAGGCCCTGGAGGCCGTGAAGTGACCGTCGCCGTGCGGGTGATCCCGTGCCTGGACGTCGACGCCGGGCGCGTGGTCAAGGGCGTCAACTTCCAGAACCTGCGGGACGCGGGCGACCCCGTGGAGCTGGCCCGCCGCTACGACGCCGAGGGCGCCGACGAGCTGACGTTCCTGGACATCACCGCCTCCAGCGCCGACCGCTCCACGACCTACGACGTGGTGCGGCGCACCGCCGAGCAGGTGTTCATCCCGCTGACGGTCGGCGGCGGCATCCGCACGGTCGAGGACGTCGACCGGCTGCTGCGCGCGGGCGCCGACAAGGTCTCGATCAACACCGCGGCGATCGCGCGGCCGGAGTTCCTGCGGGAGGCCGCGCACCGGTTCGGGTCGCAGTGCGTCGTGCTGTCGGTGGACGCGCGGCGCGCGGAGGGGACGCCGTCCGGTTTCGAGGTCACCACGCACGGCGGCCGCAAGGGCACCGGCATCGACGCGATCGGGTGGGCCCGCCGCGGCGCGGAGCTCGGCGTCGGGGAGATCCTGCTGAACTCGATGGACGCCGACGGCACCAAGGCCGGGTTCGACCTGGAGATGCTGCGCCTCGTCCGGGAGGCCGTCACCGTCCCGGTGATCGCCAGCGGGGGCGCGGGCGCGGTCGGGCACTTCCCCCCGGCCGTGGAGGCGGGCGCGGACGCCGTCCTCGCCGCCAGCGTCTTCCACTTCGGGGAGCTGAAGATCTCCGACGTCAAGGCCGCGCTGAGCGCCGCCGGCAGTCCCGTTCGCTGAAGAGGAAATCCCCCCGTATGAACCCCCGTGTGAACATCGCGCTCGCGACCTGCTCCCTGCTGCCCGACGGAAGCGACGACGTCCAGGACCTGATCGGCGCCCTGGCGGCCGAGGGCGCCGGCGCCGAGCCCGTCGCCTGGGACGCCGACGTCGACTGGTCCCGCCACGACCTGGTCGTCATCCGCTCCACCTGGGACTACACCGCCCGGCGGGACGAGTTCGTGGCCTGGGCGGAGAGCCTGCCCCGCGTCCTCAACCCCGCCGCGATCGTGCGGTGGAACACCGACAAGCGCTACCTGCGCGATCTCGCCGCGGCGGGCGTCCCCGTCGTCCCGACCCTCTGGGATCCGGACGACATCCCGTCCGAGTGGCCGGAGTTCGTCGTCAAGCCCGCCGTCTCGATCGGCGCGGGCGACACCGCACGCTGGGGCCCCGGCGAGGAGGACGCGGCCCGCGCCCACCTGCGCTCGCTGCGCGAGGCGGGCCGGACGGCGATGGTCCAGCCGTACCTGTCCGCGGTCGACACGGTCGGCGAGACGGCGCTGGTCTTCCTCGACGGCGAGTACAGCCACGCCGGGCGCAAGGCGCAGATCCTCGCCGCCGGGGCGGGCGTCCAGGGCTCGGTCCGGGACGACCCGGCGCGCGGGCAGGTCACCGCGTCCACGGCGACCGAGGCCGAACTGGAGCTGGCCGCCCGCGCCCTGGCCGCCGTCCCGCACGGCGACGATCTCCTCTACGCCCGCGTCGACATGATCCCCGGCCCGGACGGCGCCCCGATGCTGATCGAGCTCGAACTGGCCGAACCCGCCCTCTACCTCCACCACGCCCCCGGAAGCGCGAAGAAACTGGCGAAGGCGATCATTTCCCGGGTGCGCTGAGCCGTCTCCTGGACGCGGTCACGTGGGGTCCTCCTCGGGGGCCGGTGCCGCGGCCTCGGGGGAGCGTTCGGCGACGGGGAGGATGATCGCGGACGGGTGGTCGGGGTCGTGCAGGACCTCCTGCCGGGCGGTGACCATCCTCGTCGCGGTGGTGGCGAGGGGCTCGCCGGTGCCGGGGTTGACGGCGACCTTGGGGTGGGCGCCGCTGGTGACGTGGACCCGGACGCTGTGGCCGCGCTGGAACCGGTGGCCGGTGGGCCACAGGTCGACGGCGAGGCGGAGCACCCCGCCGGTCCCGACGGGCGCGGCCGCGGCGGAGGGCAGGCGCAGGCCGCCCTCGCAGACGTTGCGGGACGTCCCGTCCGGGGAGACGTC